>JAXEIW010000167.1:0-6519 GCA_034101885.1 Clostridia bacterium
CACAATTTAAAAATGTTACCGCAGGTCTTTCACCAAATCTATGCATACTCCCCAAATCGCAGCTATCTATAATCACGACGGACAACAGTGTCACCATAAACGGAATGACAGTTGACGGCGGAAGCAAGAACGGACAAGAATTATTAAATGCTTTGCGCAGATATGTTTCTATTCATTGATTTGAATTAGTTAATTGATGGAGAAAACATACTTTTCAACACGCAAGGTGTATTATGCGGCAAAAAGGATATACTTCCATTACCTAAATATTAAAATACGCACAAAAATCGGAATAATTTATCTAAGATTAACCAAGGAACAATTACAGAACTTTTCGCAGATGTTGATGAATCATCTGCATATCAAAATAACAACTATAGAGGCATTATCCTATGCAAGGTAGTGCCTCTATTAATATATTAAAAGGAGTAATTTTTATTTGAATAATACTACAGTAAACACTGTCCCTATTTGGGAAATGTTTTTATTAACACCAAAACAAGCATCTATGTATACAAATATAAACAAGATGGATGAGATAATAAACAATCCGATGTGCGATTTTGTACTTCGAATCGGCAAAAAGAGATTGGTAAAACGTAAAGAGCTTGAAAAGTTTTTAGAGAAAAGTATAGAAATATAATACAAAAATTCAGAGTTCTGACATGAATTATGCGTATCTAATTGACTTTTAAAGGCTATTATGATATAATTTTACAATGTGTCAGGCTCTTTTTTATAGAAGGAGTTGATATAAATGGGCAAAGACCTAAAAGGAAAAGAATTATGTGCCGGAATTTGCCAAAGAAAAGACGGTAAATACGCTGCAAGGTTTACAAGTATAACCCAAAAGCGAATTGAAAGACACTTTGATAAGGCAAGCGAAGCAAAGAAATGGTTAGCTGAAGCAAAGTACGAGGATGAACACAGCAATGTAGGTGCATCTTCCCAAATGACTGTGAATGCTTGGTTTGACTTTTGGATAACAAACATTAAAGAAAAAACCACAAGACATAATACAGTACGCAATTATATCTTAGGTCATTCTACATTGGCGGTAACAATGAATACATACGTCCACATAACAGATGACGAAAAGGAAAAAGAAATGAAAAAATTCGAGGAGGCATTTAAGATTAGTTGATATTCATTTGATGCGGAATTGGTGCGGTGAGTATCTAAAAAACGCCTGAAACCCTTGAAAATAAAGGAGAAGTGAGAAAAGATGAAATTAGGAATAGTAGGTTTACCAAATGTCGGAAAATCAACACTGTTTAATGCCATAACTCAAGCAGGTGCGGAATCGGCAAATTATCCCTTCTGCACAATTGAGCCAAATGTGGGCATTGTTGACGTACCCGATGAAAGAGTTGACGCTCTTGCAAAAATGTACAATCCCAAAAAGATAACAAGGGCATATATTGAATTTGTTGATATTGCCGGATTGGTAAAAGGTGCCTCAAAGGGGGAAGGTTTGGGAAATAAATTTTTATCACATATAAGAGAAGTGGACGCAATAGTCCATGTTGTCCGTTGCTTTGAGGATCCGAATATAACACACGTTGACGGCTCGATAGATCCTGCGCGTGATATTGAAACAATTAACCTTGAATTGATTTTCTCGGATATTGAAATTATTGACAGAAGAATTGACAGAACAAAAAAAGCCATGAAAGGCGATAAATCCTTAGCGAAAGAGCTTGAGTTGTTAGAGCGTGTAAAAGATGCTTTGGAAAACGGCAAGCCTGCAAGAAGTCTTGAATATACACCGGAAGAGGAAGTCATTATTAAAGAAATATCATTAATTTCTCTAAAACCGGTATTATATGCCGCAAATGTGTCGGAGGATGACTTTACAAAGGGCATTGAAAACAACAAATACGTTGCAAAGGTAGAGGAAATAGCAAAAAGCGAAGGATCAATTATTATGCCCGTTTCCGCTCGTATTGAAGAAGAAATTTCACAGCTTGATCCCGATGAAAAACAGATGTTTTTATCAGAGCTTGGTATAAGCGAATCAGGTCTTGACAGACTTATAAAGGCAAGCTATAAGCTGCTCGGTCTTATAAGCTATCTGACAGCCGGAGAGCCTGAAGTTCGTGCATGGACCATAAAAAAAGGCACAAAAGCCCCCCAAGCTGCCGGAAAGATTCACTCGGATTTTGAACGAGGCTTCATTCGTGCCGAGGTTGTCGCATATAACGATTTAATGGAATGCGGTTCTATGACTGCCGCAAAAGAAAAAGGTCTTGTCCGCTCGGAGGGCAAGGAATATGTTATGAAGGACGGCGACATAGTACTGTTTAGATTTAATGTTTGATTTTACCGATTGCCGCACAGAATTATTATATTTTCCGTGCGGCAATCCATTGTAAAAGGGATTTTAATAAACTTAATTATTATAATGATATTTTCTGCAGGGGAGATGTTGATATGTACAAAAAAATTTATAAGAATATGTGCTTTTTATCAATACTTACTTTGCTGTTAACAGCAATTATGATTTTATCAGCCTGCAGCTCCACCCTTTTTTCAAAGCTTAAGGAAGAACTTGAAAAGGAAGCTGTATTATTTTCGGACATACTAAACGCTTCAAACAACACCGCAAATATTCTTCGGGAACTTAATCTCGAAAACTCCGATAAGCAGCTCATGCTTATATCCCCCGACCGCAAAATCATTTATTTTTCCGATAAGACAACAGATGCAAAAAACATTTCACTCGACAGTTGTCCCGACATTGAAGATGCAATAAAGAATAATATCGGTTTTTCACAACAGTATTCTTTGTTTTCCACACAAAATACATATTCATATTCGGTAAAATTAAAGGATTCATCAATATTGAGAATTTCCACCTCCACAAAAGCAATCTTCTCCTTTATTTTAACAATACTTTTTGCCGTATTCTTTTTACTGATAATAATATATATTTTCACAATCCTAATTGCAATGAGATTGACCGATAATATTATTAAGCCTATTGAAAACGTATATTCTTTTAATGAAGATTCCTTCGACGGAGTTTATGAGGAAATAAAGCCGTTTCTTGACAGAATTGCTTTGCAAAACAAAGAAATAAAAAGACAAATCGAAAAAGTCAAACGTCAAAAAACAAGACTTCAGGCAATAACCGATAACATGAATGAGGGACTTATAATAATAGATTCCGAAACAAGTATTTTGTCAATGAACAACTGTTCCTTTGATATTTTTGACGTAAATGAGTACAATTATAAATACAAAAAGATTTTTGATATAACCGAAAATCCCGTTTTTTTGGAGGGAGTTCAAAAAGCGCTTGACGGTAAAAAGAACGATATAATCACAACAATATCGGCAAAAACATATCAAATATTTTTAAGTCCGGTGCAAAATGATAAGGAAACGTCAGGCGTTATTATGCTTTTATTTGATATAAGTGCAAAAGCCGATTCGGAACATATGCGCCGTGAATTTACCGCAAATGTTTCTCATGAATTAAAAACGCCGCTCACATCAATTCACGGATTTGCGCAGATTATTACAAGCGGTTTGGCAAAACCCGAAGACATTATAGGTTTTGCCGAAAAAATTGAAAAGGAAAGCTCCCGTCTTATTGTATTGATAGATGATATAATAAAACTGTCAAAATTAGATGAAAACGCAATGCAAAATGATAAACAGGAAATTCATATAAAACCGATTGTGCTTCAAGTGTGTGAAAATCTTGACACAAATGCAAGAAGCAAAAACATTAATGTAGATATAATCGGAAACGATTTTTCCGTATATGCAAATCAATCACAGATAACGGAAATGATTTACAATCTGTGTGACAATGCTATTAAGTACAATAATCCGAACGGTTCTATAAAAATAACCTTATCCGAAAAAAGTATAACAATTGCCGACACCGGCATAGGTATTCCTGAAAAATACATAGGCAGAATTTACGAACGCTTTTTCCGAGTCGATAAAAGCCATTCAAAAAAAGTAAACGGCACCGGTTTGGGGTTGTCTATAGTTAAACATATAGCTCAAATAAACAATGCCGTAATTAATGTAAAATCAGAGCTTGGCAAAGGGACTGTATTTACGGTTTACTTCAGCGATGATGAGTCACAAAGCGAAACGTGAAGGATAAACAGTGCATTGCAGCCACACAAAAATTCTTTCACAAAATATTTTAAGCCGCCTCAACGAGGCAGAACGGAGGATTTTATGATAACTTTCGAAAGTATAAAGAATAATGAGGATATTAAAACATATATTGAAGAAGCCGATAAATCTTTAATTGCTCTCGGATTTACCGAACACAGCTTTGCTCATGTAGGCAGAGTCGCAAACGTTGCAAAATACATTTTGGAAACTCTCGGCTATTCGCAGCATGAAGTTGAGCTTGTACAAATTGCGGCATATCTTCATGATATAGGTAATCTTGTAAACAGAGTAGACCACTCCCTGAGCGGCGCCGTTATGGCTTTCAGAATTTTGTCCAATTTAAATATGCCGGCAAATGATATAGCGGTTATTACAACCGCTATAGGGAATCACGATGAAGGTACGGGGGTTGCGGTAAATCCTCTTGCCGCCGCTCTTATCATTGCAGATAAAAGCGACGTTCGATATACAAGAGTACGAAACCGCGATTCATCAACCTTCGATATTCACGACCGTGTTAATTTTTCGGTCAAAAATTCAACCGTTACAATTGACGATACACACACCGCTCTTATATTAAACCTTAAAGTAGATACACAATACAGCTCGGTAATGGACTATTTTGAAATTTTTCTCGGAAGAATGATTATGTGCAGAAAAGCAGCCGAAAAATTAGGTCTTATCTTTAAGCTTGTTATAAATGACCAGCAGATGATATGATGCTGAAAACATCTTTTCGGGTTTTTGCAAAATCACAAAAACAGCTTTTCACACATTGAATATTAAAGCTTTAATGCATAATTGCGCAGAACGTAAAATTCGTCTTTCCTGTTCTGTACTCGGCATATCCAAGAAAGACGAATCACATAAAAAACAAAAAATTTCAGAAACAGCAAATATTCAAGTAAACATTACCTGCGAAAATTTACGGCATTTTCAGTAAAGCCCTTTTTATTACTTAAGTTTCTCAACAGCTTTAATCAGTTCTTCTGTTTTATCGGTATTCTCCCACTTAACTCCCAAATCTTCACGCCCCATATGTCCGTAAGCAGCCAGCTGCTTATATATAGGCTTCCTTAAGTCAAGAGCCTTTATTATTGCATTAGGTCTTAAGTCAAAAACTTCTCCGATTGCCTTTTCTATAATACAATCCTCCGTCTTACCTGTTCCGAAAGTATCAACCATTACCGAAACAGGCTTTGCAACACCTATTGCATATGCAAGCTGAATTTCACATTTATCCGCCAATCCTGCTGCTACTATATTTTTTGCAACCCATCTTGCCGCATAAGCAGCCGAACGGTCAACCTTTGTGGGATCCTTTCCCGAAAAAGCTCCGCCGCCATGACGTGCATATCCGCCGTAAGTATCAACAATTATTTTTCTTCCGGTAAGTCCGCTGTCGCCGTGAGGTCCGCCAACAACAAAACGTCCGGTAGGATTAACAAAATATTTTGTATTATCGGACAGTAATTCGGCAGGAACCGTTGTTTTTATAACCTCTCTTATTATGTCCTCTCTTATCTTATCAAGAGTTACATCGGGTGAATGTTGTGTCGAAACAACAATCGTATCAACCCCAACAGGCTTGCCGTCTTCATATTCAACAGTAACCTGTGTTTTTCCGTCAGGTCTTAAATAATCAAGAGTACCGTTTTTTCTCACCTCGGTAAGCTTTAATGCCAGTTTATGTGCCAAGGATATAGGCAGCGGCATAAGCTCAGGCGTTTCATTGCAGGCATATCCGAACATCATGCCCTGATCTCCGGCGCCTGTTGAATTTCCGTCATCAGATTCTCCGTTCTTGTTTTCGTATCCCTCATTAACTCCCATAGCAATATCGGGCGACTGTTCATCGATAGATGTCACAACGGCACAGGTATTTCCGTCAAAGCCGTATTTTGCTCTGTCATATCCAATCTCCAAAACCACATCCCTTGCCACTTTCGGAAAATCTACATAGCACGATGTGGATATTTCTCCCATAATTGATACAATTCCGGTTGTACAGGTGGTTTCACAGGCAACCCTCGCTGTAGGATCCTTGCTTAAAATAGCGTCAAGTATTGCGTCTGAAATTTTATCGCATATCTTATCAGGATGTCCCTCGGTTACCGATTCTGATGTAAATAATCTTCTATACATTTGTATTACTCCATTCAAAAAATTTATTCATTTATAATATTTAATTATATCACACTTTTTATAAAAAGTCTATAGTTTACGGAAAACTTTACACGGTTTTTGAATGAGTAAACAATTTATGAACAAATCCAATTTTCTACAATCGTGTTAAGGTAAGAGCTATCAAGTAAGCACTTAAACTGTTTATCGGTAATGCTGCCTTTAAAGCTTTTTTCACTTTTTAAAATGTTT
>JAXEIW010000168.1:0-2398 GCA_034101885.1 Clostridia bacterium
TAATTATAATCTGAAACCCGATACCGTAATTGACGCAATGGAAAAATATATTGACGGTTTTAAAACAACATTTTTCAACGTACACAGATGCGCACTCCTTGCAGATGACAAAGAGCTGCTATAAATGCATAAATCGTAAAACAAGAAAAATCGGCGCGCCCCTTTTATACAATTCTTAAAAATGGGGCGTGAAGCTTTTATTCTTTAAAAAAGGGGTGAGGATATATTCTTGGGCTCCAAAGGAAGTAGATATAAATGTACACAGGAGAGCAAAAAAAATGAAATGTGAACAGCTATTCAAAAAAATCGATGAATTGTATGAAAAATACATTCCCATTTGGGAAGATGTATGCAATTTAGAAAGTCCCACAGAATATAAAAAAGGCGTTGACGAAGTAGGAACATATTTTATTAAAATGGCAGAAAAATGTGGGTGGGTTACGGAAGTATTTCATCAACCTATATCAGGAAATGTTGTTTGTATCACAATGAATCCTCAGTCATCCGCCAATCCGGTTACATTATCCGGTCACATAGATACCGTACATCCGATAGGCTCTTTCGGCTCTCCGGCTGTAAGACGTGACGAGAAAAATATTTACGGTCCCGGGGTTTCGGATTGCAAAGGCGGAGTTGTTGCTGCGTTTTTGGCAATGGATGCTCTCTGTCAGTGCGGATTTAATGCACGCCCCGTACAGCTTTTGCTCCAGACGGATGAGGAACGCAACAGTATGCCCAGCAACAAAGAAAACATTAATTATATATGTAAAAAAGCTGAAAATTCCATTGCATTCTTAAATTGCGAAAGAAATAGAGCCGGCTCTGTAGTTTTGTTCCGCAAAGGCATTATACGCTATCGCTTTACCATTAAGGGCAAGGGAATACATTCATCTCAATGTGTGAATGGTGCAAGTGCGATTACAGAAGCAGCTCATAAAATCTTACAACTCGAAAAATTAAAGAACGAAAATGGAGTGACCTGTAATTGCGGAATAATTAACGGAGGAACAACTGCAAATACCGTGCCGGATAACTGTGTATTTGTCGCTGATATTCGTTTTTCATCACCTTCGGAGTTAGACCGAGTAAAAAAATATGTAGAGGAAATTTCCAAAACTGCCTTCATACGTGGCTGTTCATGCAGGCTTGAACAAATCGGATACCGTCCATCCATGAATATGTCAGATGTAAATAATAATCTACTTAATTGCATAAACCGAATTTATTCGGAAAATGGTCTTCCTGTTTTAAAGGCCGGAAAAAGTATGGGAGGTTCTGATGCAGCAGAAGTGACCGAGCATGGAATCCCATGTGTAGATTCTATCGGTGTTGAAGGCGATTATATTCATACCATTAATGAGTATGCGGTATTGGAATCCCTTCGTTCAGCTGCAAAAAGGCTTGCCTCTGTAGTCTATTGTATTTGATTTTCCCTAACTTCTATTATTAAGCATATCTTCAGAGACTTCTTCATTTTTGCTCCATACCGTTTCAATGGTTAACAATAAAAAAAGCATAGATACTGTAATCTTACGATTTTTTTGTATCTATGCATTGTTTATGTTTAGAAATAAAGTAATAAAAGTATTTTCATATTAAAGCACATTCTTGGAAAATTTTGTCAGTTAATTACTGCTGATCAATTGTGACTTTGCACATTCTATTCCATTTCCCAAAGATATGATAAGCTTTTAAACAAATTTGCTGAAAATGTTTCTGCAACAGCCGCCGGAATTTGACCATATACGAGTTCAAGACTCAAGTTACCTGAATATTGTATTTCTTTAAGAGATTTTATGCACTTATCCCACTCAATCTCTCCCAAAAACGGCAGAAGATGTAAGTCCATGGCATGAGCACTGTCATGCACATGGGTACATTCTATGTAACCTTTCATATATTTTATTTTTTCCGGCTGTTCCTTGCCAAACGCAACATTTGCATGTCCGAAATCCCAGCAACAGCATACATTGTCCGATTTGAATTTCTCAATAAGCTGTTTAAGTTCTGTAACCTCTGAACAAAATCTCGGTACACTCTTATCCTCAAAAACATTTTCAAATGCGATCTTAATACCATCGGCTTTTTCAACAAAAGGTGCGAATAACCTGTAGTTATACTCCAATGCTTTTTCGGGAGTATATTTGCTTTTGTTAAAGTCAAATTCATCACCATGTACAACCATGTATTTTGCACCCATATATTGTGTAGCCTCAAATGCTCTGTTCATACACTCAAGAAATTTATCGCCGTATTGATTGTATCGGTTAAACGGTGCGTGCGTCTGATGAACTGTCAAACCCGTTTTTGAAAAGATCTCCATATTTTTATGCATTTCCTGTTTCCAGCAATCTTTTATAACAGGCGGAGTATAATCTATTTCTTTAAAACCGCTTGC
>JAXEIW010000169.1:0-16354 GCA_034101885.1 Clostridia bacterium
AAAGTCTGCTGAAATAAATATTTTGGCAGCAAAATATTTATTCATGGTGCAAGGATTTTTTGCAAAAATGCACAAAATCCTTGCACCAAAACAATTCTGAAACGCTTGTAAGCCGCTGTGCGGCTGCGTTTCATAATTGTTTTGGTGCAAGGATTTTGTGCATTTTTGCAAAAAATCCTTGCACCATGAATAAATATTTTGCTGCCAAAATATTTATTTCAGCAGACTTTATCAATGCGAACTGTGTAAAATCTTCGATTTTACATGAAAAATTTTGACAACAGTCATAATTTTTCCAAATGCGATTGAAAATCGCATTTGTTCAGTGAGCATTAAATAAGCCATTTACATCAGCCTTTTTTACTTGCCGATTACATTTAAATTATTTTTTCAAGCCATTATTTTTATTTTACCCTCAAAAAAAAGAACAGTTTGTAAATTATTGCTTAAAAGTCTTTTCATATTGAATATTTTATGATATAATACATCTATGCGGCCTTTAAAGGGGGATAACAATTATGGGAATTACTTTATGTTCAAGATGCGGTGTAAATCCCGCAGTAATATTTGTAACAAAAATGGAAGGCAACAAAACTACTAATGAAGGCATTTGTCTTTCCTGCGCAAAAAAGTTGGGTATTGCACCCATAAATCAGATGATAGACAGTTTAGGTATAAAAGATGACGATATAGACAATTTAAATGAAGAAATGTCCGAATTTATGAACAATATGGGAGATTTGGCTTCTCAGGAGGATATACAAAATATGTTCGGAGGCTTGGGAAATCAAGAGGACATTGAAGGCGGCGCGCCTACCGCTCCGTTAGGATTTTTATCAAATATTTTTTCACCGCATAACAACGGCGGCAAACAGGAAGAAAGCAATGAGAAAACCCAAGAAGAAAATAACAAAAAACGCTCTTCAAAAAAGAAAACCATGCTTGATACTTACGGCACAAATTTAACGGCAAAAGCAGCAATGGGTAAGGTTGACAGAGTTATAAACAGAAACGAAGAAATCGACAGAGTTATACAAATTCTCAACAGACGTTCAAAAAACAATCCTGTTATTTTAGGAGAACCGGGTGTAGGTAAAACAGCAATAGCCGAAGGTCTGGCTTGCAGAATATTTGAAAAAGACGTTCCGCCGAAGCTTTTCGGTTATCAGCTTTATCTTATTGATTTTACCGCGCTTGTTGCCGGAACACAATTCAGAGGCCAGTTTGAAGCACGGTTAAAAAGTTTGCTGCGCGAAGCGGAGGAAATGGGAAACGTTATTCTTGTTATTGACGAGATCCACAATATAGTTGCCGCCGGAGATGCGGAAGGAGCCATGAGCGCCGCAAATATTTTAAAACCGGCTCTTGCAAGAGGCGAAATTCAGGTTGTCGGTGCTACAACTCTTACCGAATACAGAAAACATATTGAAAAGGACAGTGCTTTGGAAAGAAGATTTCAGCCGGTTTTGGTTGATGAACCGTCAATTGAGGAAAGTGTTGAAATTCTGAAAGGCATTAAAGACTATTATGAAAAATATCATAATGTCAAAATATCCGATAAAATCATTGAAGATGCCGTCAGACTTTCGGAAAGATATATTACCGACAGATTTTTGCCCGACAAGGCAATAGATGTAATTGACGAAGCCGGCTCTCGCGTCAATTTAAAAAATAAAGCATTGTATGATTTAAAGGTATTTAATGAGAAAAAAGAACTTAATGCCCGTCAGTCGGAGGAAGCGGCAGAAAAACAGGATTTTGAAAGAGTTGCGCAGCTGCGTGCGGAACAGCTACAGCTTGACGATTCCATAAAATCGGCGCAGGAAGAAGCTGACCGAGCAGAAATAACCTACGATGATATTGCAGCGGTTATTGAAGGCTGGACTAAAATCCCGGTTCACAAATTAACGGAGGACGAGTCACAGAAGCTGCTTGAATTGGAGGGCAGAATACACGAAAGAGTTATTGGTCAGGAAGATGCCGTAAATGCCGTTTCAAGAGCAATAAGGCGCGGCAGAGCGGATATATCGATAAAAAAACGTCCTGTTTCCTTTATCTTCGCAGGTCCTACCGGCGTAGGAAAAACAGAGCTTGTAAAAACAATTGCCGAAGTAATGTTCGGAACAGAGGACGCTCTGATAAGAATCGATATGTCGGAATATATGGAAAAGCACTCGGTTTCAAAGCTAATCGGCTCACCTCCCGGATATGTGGGATATGATGACGCGGGACAGCTTACAGAAAGAGTTCGCAGAAAACCATATTCCGTAATACTTCTTGATGAAATTGAAAAGGCTCATCCCGAAGTATTTAATCTGTTTCTTCAAATTCTTGATGACGGAAGAGTTGCAGACAGCCACGGTAAAATAATTAATTTTGAAAATACAATTATTATTATGACGACAAATGCAGGTTCGGAATACAAATCATCGGCATTGGGCTTCGGAGCAAGCGAAGAAGTTACTCTGTCCGATAATGTTGACAAAAGCCTTAAACAATTTTTCCGCCCCGAATTTTTAAACAGAATCGATGAAATAGTTACTTTTAAACCTCTTACCAAAAATGAGCTTTCAAAAATATGTGATCTTTTGCTTGTTGATATTAAAAAAAAACTTGAAGAAAAGAATTCAATTCTTGAATTGACCGATGGTGCAAAGGAAGTAATCTTAAAGCACGGATATGATGTTAAATACGGTGCAAGACCGCTCAAACGAGCAATTCAAAAGCTTCTTGAAGATAAGCTTGCAAAACTTTCCCTAACAGGAAATATAAGGGAAAATTCAAAAATAATTGCAGATGCAAAAGGCAATGACGAACTTTATGTTACCGTTATAAATGCATAATAGTATTGTTACTATTCAGGTATAAATTATTGTTTATCACTATGTGTCGGCAGCATTATTTTCAAAAAAAGCTAAACAATTCAACTAAACTTCCTTGACTGTTGTCTGAAAAAGCACGCAAAACTTGAACCGCCCAACCAAAGAGCATAGTCTAAAGGGGGCAATGCATTATGCGAGTTGCGCAACTGCAAAGCAGTTGGCGTGTGTTTGAGCTATGGAATACTGATACGGGTATGAAACCCAAAAGGGGATACATAAGTGGAACACCTTATGTGCCTTTTGGTACTTTTGGGCAAACAAAAGTACAACAGTTTCAACATCGGAAATTACAGATAACAAAAATTAGCAAACATATACTTGTTATCCTAAATAACAAAACATATAAACAATAATTTATCCGCATAGCTGAATAGTAACGACAAATTTATATATTTTGTAATTATTTTAATAAAAACAGTTGACATTTATTCAAATATATATTACAATTATTAAGGTTATGAATCGGCATAGCCTTAATAAAACAGCAAATAAGCGTTGAACAGTAAAAAAGAAGCCGGCTTATTTCTTTTATGAGATATGCTGCCGGAAGGCGGAGGAATGGAGATTACTATGGAAGATAATATTATTATGCTTGAAGATGAAAACGGCAATCAAATAGAATTTGCCACAATTGATGTTTTTGAATTAAACGGTGAAACTTATTTTGCTTTGCTGGAGGTTGTTGATGAAGACGACGAAACAGACGAAGTATTGATTATGAAGGTAGACAATATTGATTCAGACAATCCGGAGCTTATTATGGTTGAGGATGAGGATGAATTGGAAGCGGCTTTTGCTGAATTTCTTAAAAGAGATGAAGAGGCTGAAGAATAAGTAATTCTAATTTCCAAAATTTTTTTGTGGTTTTTTCACAAAAGCACTTGAAATTCTAATAAAATTGTGATATTATATATTCACAACAAAAAATAAAACCCTGTGACTCTCGTGTAAGGTCAATTTTTTACCAACACTTCTTAAAAGGGATGTTTAACTCTGTATGCGGCGTATACGCCTCCTTTCCTTCGGGACTGCCAGTGGACATATAATGTATACAGGTAACGACCCACCTGCTTTGCAGGTAAGAAATGCGACCAAGCCACGGTTTATATGGGGTTATTTTTTTTTGAAAAAAAGGATCTGAATATAGGGTACAATGAAAATTGTGTTTTATATCAGAATCCTTTTAATAAATATGTTAATTTGTTTTGTTCCGTGAAATTACTGTTTTCGAGCTTATCCCGTCAAGCTTTCCGATTTTGCCGGTAATTGCATTAATAATATCCATCGGCGCGTCAACACCGATACTTATTATATTTATATTTTTAAGCTTATAGGGTAAACCCATTCTTGAAATTATATATTCTCTGTATTCGTGCAGTATTGAATTGAGTTTTTCCACAGAATTATAATTTTCCACCAGTATTCCTATCAAAGCCACTCTTTCTTCCATATTTAACTCCGTTTCGCCTCCATATGGGAATTAATCATAATGTTTTTGCTGTATTATAAATAATTTATGTTTTTAAATGCTGCAATCTTTTATATGCAGTTCATTACGTTTCCGACTTTATCGTGTATAACCATATCAGCATTTGAATCCCATTGAGTTTCGACAAGATTTATCAGTATCAGGTGGTCACCTCGGAAATATCTTATCATCCCTGCGGCAGGATAAACGGTAAGTGATGTGCCGGCAACAATCATTGTATCGGCATTTTCTATTGCAGCCACAGATTTCTCTATTATTTCTTCATTGAGATTTTCCTCATATAACACGACATCGGGTTTTATTATACCGCCGCATTCGCATAGGGGAACGGACTTTTCTTTTAAAATATAGTCGAGAGGATAAAATTTTTTGCATTTCATGCAATAATTTCTGTGTATCGAGCCATGCAGCTCATAAACATTTTTGCTTCCGGCTTTTTGATGCAGACCGTCAATGTTTTGTGTTACAACAGCCGTTAGTTTTCCCTGTTTTTCAAGCTCTGCAAGCTTTAAGTGTGCCGCATTGGGCTTTATATCATCTTCGAACAGCATTTTTTCGCGATAAAATTTATAGAATTTATCGGTATGATTAATAAAGTATGTATGGCTTAATATAACTTCCGGCGGAACATCGTATTTTTGATTGTATAGCCCGTCGACAGAACGAAAATCCGGTATGCCGCTTTCGGTTGAAACTCCGGCGCCGCCGAAAAATACTATACGTTTGCTCCGGTTTATGATTTTTGAAAATTCTTCATACATAGCTGTTCACTCCCTGAAAGATATTTAACTCCGTTTAATAATTTGCATAAATTACAATATCGCAAATAACGCCGTCGTGAACTCTTGCAAAGGCAAAGTTGTGAAGCGCATCTTTATCCCACGAAATAATATTATCATTATCATCCTTATCTGCTGCGGCAATTTCGGAGTTTTCAATTTCGGCAACGGAGCTTATCTTTAATTTGTTGTTTCTGTTTGAACTGTCATAGTAATAAACTACCGTTTCCGGATCCAAACCGAGGTATTGAGCGTTTTTGTCAAGCCCTGTTCCGTCACTTATTACCAAGGTATTATTTTTAAGCTTATTTGTAATAACTCCGTATACAATTGATTTATCGGATATATCATTTTTTGCGTTGTTTAAAATAGTTAAGCCTTCTTCATCATCTGTCAGATCACGATCAAAGTTTCTGAAAATCAGAGAAACCTTTAATATTTTCCCACTGAGATTTGAGGAAAACGTGATAATATCGCCTTCCATGAGCTGTGAAACGTCTGCAACATCGGAATATTTCCATTTATTTTCAACCAAAAAATCATCGCTGAGTTCAAGATACATTTCACTGCCCATATAGTATACCAACAGCTTTGTTATTATATCATCATCGTAACTTACAGCTTTTTCAACACTTTTTATAACCGCAAATGCGCCCAATGCAACGGCAGGAGTGCCGTAAACAGACGGATAAAAACCGGTATTTTGATTGCTGTTGTCAGATGTGTTTTCACTGTTTTGCTCGTTGTTGTCAGCAGTGAAATTGTCGGGCAGATATTTTACGTTATCGCTGCCGACAGAAAGGTATTTATCACTGCCTATCTCATAGTATAATTTAAAGGTATATTCCTCATTGGGGCACGGTATATTTACATTTGCCGTACCGTCTGAAAGGATAACCGGAGATACGGTGTAAAGAGTTTTGTCGTTGAGAAAAACAGCGGCAACACAGCTTCCGTCAACGCTTGTTTCAATTTTTGATATAGTATTTTCATTCTTTAAAGTATATATGTTTAATTCACCGTTATTTTCGGCTAAAACCGGATATTGAAACAATAATGCTGTCATTAGTGCGGATACAATCAGTTTTTTCATGATAAACCTCCGTTCCGCCGCCTTGCGGCGGCAATATTTAAATTATTACTTTTGTTTTGTTTTTTAATTAGAATTTTTTTCTTTCAAGCCCGCTTGCCGCAGCTTTAGCGGCAGACATTGTTGTCATATATGCAATAGACAATTTTACGGCAGCCTTTCTTATAAAGCTGTCATCTGCTACGCTTTCTGTATCGGTAGGGGTGTTTATAACTATTTGTATTTTTTGATTAATCATTGCGTCAAGTACATTAGGTCTGCCTTCATATAACTTTTTGACGGTTTCAACCGGAATACCCGCGTCTGAAATAAGCTTTGCGCAGCCTCGTGTGGCAATTATATTGAAGCCTGCATTATAAAAGGTTTTGGCTATATCTGCAAGATCCGCTTTGTCGCTGTCATTAACACTGATAAATACGGTGCCCTTTTCGGGAAGAGGTGTTCCGGTAGCCTCCTGAGCCTTCAAAAATGCTTCGCCCGGTTCATTGCTTATACCGAGGACCATGCCGGTTGAATACATATCACGTCCTAAAAGAGGATCACATTCGGAGTATATCTTCCAAGGAAACACAACTTCAACGACTCCGCAAAATTCGGGTATTTTACATTCTATATTTCCGAGTTTTCTGTTTTCGGTAATAATATCAACGGCATGAGCGGTCATATCGATTCCGAAAATCTTCTTCTCAACAGGAATGGCTCTTGATGAACCGCACAGAATATCAAGAAGATATATTTTATCTTTGTCTATTGCAAAACGAACATTAAACAAGCCCTTTATTCCCAGGAGGTTTGCAATTTTTTCCGCTGCTTTATGAATAAGTTTAATATGTTCATCGGAAATATTCTTTGACGGAAGAATAAACGCCGAATCTCCTGCATTTACTCCGGCAGATTCAATGTGCTCTATTATACCGGGAATAAATATGTTTTCTGCGTCGGTCAGAACATCGGCTTCGCATTCGACGGAATGTTTAAGGAAGCTTTCAATTAAAACGGGGTTGTTTTTCGAAATATTTATTGTTTCTATATAATCGAGAAAGACACCCGATGAATATATTGTTTGATAGCTTGCCTTTTCGTTTTTTAAGGGTTTTACCATAACGGGATAACCTATCTGCTGAGCAATAGCTATTGCCTCTTCCATGTCATCGGAAATTTCCGATTGAGGAACCAATATACCCAAATCCTCCATTTCTGCCGCAAAAAACCTTTTGTCGGCGGCTTTTTCGATTACGGAAGAACCGTAACCGAGGACTTTTACTCTGTTTTCTTCCAATTCGAAAATAAGATCTTTTGACTTGTCACCGTTAAATTGAATAATAACACCGTCAGGTTTTTCAATTTCATAAACGCTTAATATATCTTCTGTCGTAATAGGTTCAAAATAAACCTTGTCGTATATGCCCACAGAAGCAGAGGAGGCAGTGGGATTACAGTTTATAATTATCGTTTCATATCCGAGTTTTTTCAGTTCTTCGCAAGCCTTAACATTTGAATAATCATATTCCATGCCTTGCCCTATTTTATTTGCGCCGCTTCCGATAACTATAACTTTTTTACAATCGGATATTTTGCGCTGTTCGTTGTGGGTGTATGTAGAAAAGCGTTGGTTTATACCTATTGCTTCCCAGCCTTTAATCATACCTATATCGATTCTTTCCTGTCTGATTTCCTTTTCGGGAATGTTAAGCAGCTCCGAAATGTATCTGTCGGAAAATCCTTGCCTTTTCGCATTTATGAGGACAGGCTCAATCGGCATTTTGTTTTTGTATCTTAACAGTTTTTGTTCTGTTTCGCATAATTCCTTGATTTGGGTTATAAAGTAAGGTTTTATGTGAGTATATGAAGAGATTTCCTCGGGCAGTATACCTTTTTTCAGCGCTTCGTAAATAAGAAACAGCAAGTCGGATTCGGGAACGACAAGCCTTTGAATCAATTCGCTTTTTGAAAGCGACGGCAGATTTTTATACATTCCCAAACCATATTGATTGGTTTGTAATGACCTTACCGCTTTTTGCAGCGCTTCATTAAAGGTTCTTGCAACGCCGGCAACATAGCCTGTCGCTTTCATTGTTGTTGTAAGAGTATTGCGAGCGGTCTTGTATACGTCGAAAGGCCATACGGGAAGCTTTACAAAAACCTCGTCATAGTCAAAAAGATAGTCGGATAAGGGCTTTCCTTCAAACTCTATTTCATCCAAATTTTTACCTATACAAAGCTTTGCACATACCTCTGCTGTAGGAATACCGGAAACAAGGGTTGAAATCGATGTCATGCATGAGATTGTGGGGCTTACGCTGACAACGGAAAATTCCTGGGTTTCGGGATTTTGTGCAAACCTGATGTCGGCAAAACCGATAATCTGCATAGCTTCCGCAATTCTTTTGGCGTGATTTTTCAATATATCAAGTTCTTTATTATCCAATGTGAGGATAGGTGAAACAGAAACGGAATCGCCGGGATGTACCTCCAAGGTGTTTATATTTTCTATGGTGGAGGTTATTATTTTGTTGTTTTTGGAATCCCTTATTACTTCCAATTCATAATTATACCAATCGGGGTGAGCTTTGCGGATTAAGAGATTTCCGGTTGTGCTTGCTTCAAGGCTTTCTGTAACAACCGAACGAAGCTCGTCCGAATTATATGCGATACTGTCGTTATTTCCCCACATACCGTATTCCGGGTGAATTGAAACGGGGTATCCCAATTCTTCCGCAGCGGCAAATGCCTGATCGATAGTCTGAACATTTCTGAATTTGTGGGTTCTGATTCCGAGGAATTCCATAATATTTTTGAATTTTATCATGCTCTCGCTGCAATCAATGGCATAATAGGGAGTGCCGAGAAGCTTTACGGAATACTCGTCAAGAATACCTCTTGCCTCAAGTTCATGACACAGCGTTAAGGATACGTTTGCACCGAAAGCCGGCATAATTGCGTCGGGAGTTTCTTTTTTTATGATTTGTATAAGACTTTCAACATTTAAAGCCTCTATGTATGATATGTCGGCAAATTCCTTTTCATTTGCCTCCGATGTCGGATTGGGATTTACCATAATTGTTGTGTAACCTTCGTCTTTTAATGTTTTGCAGACGTTGCGGCAGAAAAAATCAAGCTCTCCCGAATTGCCCACATTAACTGCGCCGGCACCTATAATCAAAATTTTCTTAATATCGTCTCTTTTCATAAAGTCCTCCATTCCGCCGCATTAATACGATGGTAACATTGCAGCAACGTATTTTACGGCTTTTATCGGTGTATAAAATATTTTTTATTTTATAAGTTTATTAATATCTATTGTTTTACCTATTACAAATATATGGTCATTTGGCATAAATGTGTAATCTGGGGGCGCGTCAAAGACCTTTCCGTTTGAATTTTTTACGGCAACTATGTTTATATTGTAATTCTTTCTTACATGAAGCTTAACAATGCTGTTGCCTATCCATTCTTTTGATACTTTTATTTCATAAATAGAGTAGTCGTCTGATAACTCGGTAAAATTAAATACATTTTCGGTATTATAAAGAACAGCCAGCTTCTGTACTGCGTCTCTTTCGGGATAAAATACCGAATCGGCACCGTTTCTTAACAAAAATTTTTCCTGTATGTCGCTGCTTGCCTTTGACACCACTCTTTTTGCGCCTATTTCTTTTAAAAGAGAGGTGATTTCAAGAGATGACTGAAAATTTTCACCTATTGTCACAAAGCATACATCAAAATTGTTGATTCCGAGCGATCTCAAAACAAATTCGTTCCGGCAGTCGCCTATTTGAGCGTCTGTAAAATCCTGCGCCAAAGAATCTACAAGTTCCGGGTTCTCGTCAACAATCATAACATCATTTTTTCTTCCCAATAAGCTGTATGCAAGCTTTTTTCCTGTGTCTCCCATTCCGATTACAAGAAAAGATTTCATATAATCACAATCCCTTCAAACTTTTATATTTCTGTGGTGGAATCGACTGCCGGAAGATTAAATTAATAAAATTATACGGCAATCTCTGTTCATCTCATTTTTTTAATAATAATTAAATCTTACTCGACTCCCATTCATGCTTTTAATTATTATCGGCAATTGTCTGATTTAAACTATATCATTTTATATTATATTCCTTTCATCATGAAAAGTCAAGTTAATATATATATACCGATAAAATTTTAATTAATTTTAAAACATTGTATTATAACGGTAAATTTATTGAAATAATATATCTGTCCGATTTTTTTATACGCTTACAGCGGGGCGCTTGATGACAGAGATTTCTTGTATTTTAACGGTGTCATGCCGTATGTTTTTTTAAAAAGAGAAATAAATTTTGAATAATCTGTAAAACCGCTTTTTTCTGATGCCTCCGTTACTGTGCACCCTTGCGAAAGAAGCTTTACGGCATTTGCCAGTCTTTTTTTTCTTATATATGAGGAGGGTGATATATTAAGCATCTGCATAAAATGACGTTCCAGTGTGTTTACGCTTACACTTAGTTTTTTTGCCAGCTCTGATACAGATATGTTATCTGATAAATTATTGTTAATGTAGTTTATGGCATGCACAATATCATTGGGATACGAGGTGTCAATATGACTGATAATATCGGCATCGTTGAGCAAAGTCAAAAGCTTAAAGAAACGGAAATATTTTTCTGTTTCCGATGTACTCTCTTCTGTCATTTTATGACAAACATCAATAAGATCTTCCGTTTTATCGGCAGGAAGCATTATAAGATTTTTTTCTCCGGCCTTTCTTTTAAAAAAAATATCAAACAGATGCTCGTTGCCGAGACATGAAAATAAAATCCAGAAATGTTTATGTCTTTCATTACTGTGATAAACGCAGTGATGGTATTCAAAGGGCCGGGTTATTATTATACTGCCGGGTACTACCGGATAAATGTTGTTTTCCACGATGAAGGAAACATTTCCACTAATATTTATATAAATTTCACATTCCTCATGAATGTGAGAATCAAATACGTTTTCGGGTGAAGTGGCATCAATGTCTATATACTTTATCATAATATCAAACGGCTTTATACCGCTAAAATGTTCATTGTTGTTTTTCACAAAAATCCCCTCCGTGTGATGATTATAGCATGTTTTTTGGTGAAATGTCAATAGAAACACTAATATAATTATGATATAATTTTTGTATAGATAAGCAAGAAAGGGGTGAACATAATGAGTTATATAATGCTGACATCAGCAGCATTGCTTCTTGCAACAGATTTTGTGATGAGTAAACTGTACCAGAAGATGAGAGGTACATCACCAAAAGCATCTTTTTTATTTAATTCTGTTTGGGGATTGGCAACGGCGGTTATTTTTTTTCGTAATAAACGGATTTAAGCTTGATTTTTCTGTGTACTCGGTTATTATGTCAATGATGATGAGTTCCTTTGTTATGAGTTATAGCATAATTGGATTTAAATTGCTTAAGATGGGTTCCATGGCAATTTATACGATGTTTTTATTGACGGGCGGAATGGTATTGCCGTATATATGGGGATTGATGTTTTTGAAAGAGTCGTTCAGTATTATGAGAACGGCAGCGCTTGTTTTGATAATAACAGGAGTTGTTTTGTCAAATTTCAGCGACGATAAAACAAAACCCAAACAAATTGTTATGTGCATTACTGTGTTCTTTTTGAATGGGTTTGTGAGCGTTATTTCAAAGCTGCACCAGATTGAAATAAATTATGAATGTGTAAATTCGATTGAGTTTATAATACTCGGCGGAATATTTAGATTTCTGTTTGCCGGTATACTGTATTTAATCTTTAGGAATAAAGAGGAATACCGTTCGGAAAGAAACGGCTTCGGCAAAGTAATAATGATAATAATATTGTCAGCTGTGGTCGGAGGAACTTCGTATCTTTTGCAGCTTAACGGAGCAAAATCCTTGCCCGCAACGGTATTGTATCCCTTTGTTACCGGGGGCGGCATAGTTTTTTCGGCATTGATGGGTAAAGTTATATTTAAGGAAAAGCTTTCATGTAAAACTGTTTTAAGTATTATATTATGTTTTGTAGGAACAGTTATGTTTTTATAAAAAAAGTGAAGGAGATTTTATTATGGATTTTTTAAAGAACAACAAAAGATTTTCATTCAAACTGGATGGAGAAAATGCGTGGGATTTGTGTTTTAAGTCGGAATCAACAGAGGAAGGAAATATTCTGAATACGGTGTACTGCTTTAAAAACGGGCTGAAAATAACCAATATTGCAAAGAAGTATGAAAAATTCGGAGCGTACGAATGGGTAAATTATTTTGAAAATACATCGGATATGCCGAGCGGAATAATTTCAGAGTTGTGGGATTGTGAGTGTACTCTGCCTATAGAACATGAGGAAAACCGTAAATGGGTGGCACATTTTCCTGATGTAAAATCCGCAACAAAAATATGTGCGCCGAGCGGATCAACATGTGCAGCAAAGGAATTTTATTCCGATAAAAACCGCAGGATAAATCATATATATCCCGGAGAAAAAAGGGAATACTCAGCTTCCGGGGGGCGATCAAGCGAGAGGAATGCACCTTTTTTTGACATAGGCAAAAACGGAAGGGGATATATTTTTGCGATTGGTTGGACGGGTCAGTGGCATTGCGAAATAAGCCGCGGAAACGACAGCATAACCTTTAAATCTAAAATCGAAGATACAGATTTTCGTATTATGCCGGGCGAAAGGTTTCGTACTTCTTCGGTTGTAATTATGCCATATGACGAAAATGACGAGGCACATAACAAATGGAGAAGGCTTGTAAAAGAAAATTTTTCTCTTATAGGTAAGCCGGGCAGAGATGATTATGCTCCTTTGTGCGCCGGTATATGGGGCGGAATGTCTACTGATTCCGTATTAGAAAGGATAAATGCAGTAAAAGAAAACAACTTGCCCTTTGAGTACATATGGATGGATGCCGGATGGTATGGAATTGACACAAAGCCTACACCCGATGAATTTGAGGGGGATTGGCCAAGTCACACAGGTGATTGGCGAGTCAGTGCATTAATTCATCCTAACGGTCTTAAGGATGTATCAAAAGCCATACATGACGCAGGAATGAAATTTCTTCTGTGGTTTGAACCGGAGAGGGTTATACGCACAACTCCAACTGCTGTTCAGCATCCGGAATATTTTCTTTATTCAGATGAAGAACAGTCCGATAACCGTCTTTTAAATTTGGGGAATCAGGACGCGTGGGAATATTGCTTTAAAACAATTTCAGGATTAATAGAAGAATTAAAGATTGATTGTTACAGACAGGACTTTAACTTTCTACCGCTTTCATATTGGCGTAAAAACGATTCGTCAGACAGACGTGGGATTACCGAAATTAAGCATATAAACGGAATGTACAAGCTTTGGGATTCACTTCTTGAAAGATTCCCTAATCTGATTATAGATAACTGTGCGTCGGGCGGCAGAAGAATCGATGTAGAAACTCTTCGCCGAAGCGTACCGTTGTGGAGAAGTGATTTTCAGTGCCCTGCAAATTATGATGTAGAGGGTTCACAATGCCACAATCAAACATTTAATTTGTGGATGCCGTATTCCGGTACGGGCAGTGGCAGAATTTATGATGAATACCGTATCAGAAGTGCTTATGCGGGAGGAATGACCACAAATTACTCATTTTCGGAAAGAGATGATTTTTGCAAAAAATGTGAACATATAGAATTTATTAAAAAATATACTGAAGAATATCTTAAAGTGCGTCCCTATTTTTCGGAGGATTTTTATTCTCTTACCGAGGTCAGTGATAAGCTTGACATATGGTGTGCAATGCAGTTTAACCGTCCTTCGGACAATGACGGCATTATTCAGGTATTTCGCCGTGAAAATTCTCCTTATGAAACAGCAATATTTACTCTAAGAGGAATAGATGAGAAAAGCACATATTTGTTTACCGATGCTGATGGGGGAACATTTTCTGTAAGCGGACAGGAGCTTGTTAATAACGGGCTTAAAATAAATATTCATGAAAAGCGCAAGGCAAAGATATATTTTTATAATCGTATGAAGTAAAGCTTTCGAGAATATGTATGAACCGCGAACTAAGGTTTTAATTGTTTTTAACGTTGCTTTTGGGTTTGTTGTTTAAAATGTTTGTATACACGATTTTTTAAAACAGTGTATTAAAAGGGCAGAGTTGTTGGAATAATATATTTATAACGGAAAGTTATTTTATCTATAATACAATGTTCAAAAGATCGGAGGAAAATATGGTTAATGATGACACAATTGAGCTGCTGAAAGAATGTAATGCCGGAATAAAAATGGGCATTGGCGCCATTGATGATGTGCTGGACAGTGTTCATGACGGAAATTTCAGGGATTTGCTTTCAAAGTGCAGGCAAGAGCATAAAAAGCTTGAAACAGAAACAAAGAAAATATTGAACGATTATGATGATTCGGGGAAAAATCCCAATCCGATGGCAAAGGGTATGTCTTGGCTAAAGACAAATTTTATGCTTGCGGTTAAACCCGATGACTGTACTGCGGCCGATTTGATTACAAGCGGCTGCAATATGGGAGTTAAATCACTGAACAAATATTTAAACAAATATGAAGCGGCTGAGGAAAAAGCAAAGGATATAGCAAAACGTCTTATTAATTTAGAGGAAGAGCTTACGGTAGATATAAGGGGATATTTATAAGAATAAATATATGCGGCATAGGATACCAAACCTTTGCCGCATAATATTATTATACTCATTAATCAATAAGACCGTAGCGCAACAGTGCTTTATTTATGCCTTCGTTTTCTACGGTATCGGTTATAATTTCGGCTGCTTTCTCAAGTATTTTATGGTGAAAGCCCATTGCAATACCGTGACCTGCGTATTGCATAATGTCATAATCGTTGCTGCCGTCGCCGAAAGCATAGATATTTTCGCGGGGGATATTATATTTTTCGCAAATGGCTTTTGCACCGACCGCTTTTACAATATCTTGCTTTGTAACATCGGCGGAAAGAAATTTCCTGTGTTCGTAAAATGCAAACTTCCCTTTAAAATAATCGGACAGATATTCAAATTCCTCGTGTGTTTCATAGACAACAAGCATTTTGGAGGTTTTGGGAATATTTGATTTATCTAAATTCACAAAGATATTTTTGGGAATGTTGAAATTATCGAGCATTGCGGTAAAATTACCGTTATCTTTATCTCTGGCATAGCATAAATCCCTGTTTTCAAGCGAATAATAAAGATTCATTTCTTCGAATTTTTCGATAAGCTCATATACTCCGTCAAGAGAAAAACAATCATCAAATATAACACTGCCGCAAACCTCCGCGCAAGCGCCGTTTGATGTAACATATCCGTCAAAGTCTATGCCCGTATCGGGAACGTAGCATTTTGCGCGGCCTGTTGCGAGAACCGTCATATATCCGTTTTGCTTTAGCTTTTTCAATGCTGTTTTTGTTGTTTCGGTGGGATAGTATATTCCGGCTTTTTCATCTGCCAAGGTTCCGTCATAATCAAAAAATACTGCGCCTTTATATTGCATTTTAATCCTCCGTTTTGCTGTTTATTATTTACGTCAAATTTAAATTATTCGGTTATTATATTTTCTTTTTTTAATTGAGCTGTAAATTCGTCAAAATCCTTTGATACCTGTGCTTTGTCGGCACCCGAATATTCCTTGAGAATTTCATCTATTATTTGAGACTTGTCTTTTCCTGCTTCAATCCCTCTCCATATTATGGAACCAAGCTCATTTACCGTTACAATATTATTGAAATCAACAGCTTCGCTGCCACAGGCAATTACTATATAATTTCCGGCAACCTCTTTTAAAATAAATCCATCGTTAATTTTCATATTGTTCCTCCATTCCGCCGCCATTATACAAAGGTGACTTTAATATAATGCTCACTGAACAAATGCGATTTTCAATCGCATTTGGAAAAATTATGACTATTGTCAAAATTTTTCATGTAAAATCAAAGATTTTACACAGTTCGCATTGATAAAGTCTGCTGAAATAAATATTTTGGCAGCAAAATATTTATTCATGGTGCAAGGATTTTTTGCAAAAATGCACAAAATCCTTGCACCAAAACAATTCTGAAACGCTTGTAAGCCGCTGTGCGGCTGCGTTTCATAATTGTT
>JAXEIW010000170.1:0-41703 GCA_034101885.1 Clostridia bacterium
TATTAATGACTGCTGAAATAAATATTTTGCTACCAAAATATTTATTTCAGCAGACTTTATCAATGCGAACTGTGTAAAATCTTTGATTTTACACGAAAAATTTTGACAATAGTCATAATTTTTCTAAATGCGATTGAAAATTGCATTTATTCAGTGAGCATTATTTAAGAATTTCTGCTTGCTTTTTCTTAGAAAAGCTTTCAAGAACAAGCTTGTATGATTTGTCAAGCAGTTCTTTTAAAAGCTCATCGGGAACATCACCATCCGGCTTAATTGAATTCCAGTGAATTTTATTCATATAATATCCGGGAATAATATCCTCATACCGGTTTCTTAAAAAATCGCCTTCTTCGGGCTTGAGCTTTAAAGTAATAAAGTATGGAACGTTATTATCGTCAAGGCAAATTGCAGTAAACAGTTTGTCTTCGATTTTATATCTGATCCAGTTCCATTCTTCTTTAAAATCCTTGGATACGCCCTTTTTACTCATTAAATATTCATCAATCCAGGTGTAACGCATTTTTATCTCCATTCTGCTACTTTAGAGCAGCATAAATAATAACTGAAGAAGGTTATTTCTGAGCTTAACCGTTCAGTACACATTCAAGAACGCTCCTGATTGCCGCGTCCTCATCGGACATGAACTTTTTATAAAGCTCCTGCGCTGATTCTTTCGCGTATTTTTCATTTTCTTCAATTAATTTCTCAGCTTTTGCCTTTGCGGCATTAATTGCTTCGTCGTGAGATTTTTTTAAATCATCGGCTAAAGTTTCTTTTTTTGTTTTTGCAAAATTTTCGGCATCGGAAATTATTTTTGCCGCCTTATTTTCGGCTTCATTTATTATATTTGCGCCTTCTTCTTCTGCTTTTTTTATTACATTGATTGCTTCCTGAGCCATACGATTCCTCCTTTCAAATAAGGATAAAAACAATAGATAAATGCACAAATGACAAAGGTTTTCAGTTTAAAATAGATTACCTTTGTCAACACATACACTTCCTCCTAATTTGTTAATATTTTATCATATTATTCTACAAATGTACATATAAAAAAACATTATATTAGTATTATTTGTCAATACATACAATTTTTCTGAAGTGTTTTGTGAAAATATGTTAATTATTCTTTTTTGGCTTTTTGAATTTTATACACTATTTTTGCACTTATATTATCCGGTGAGAGTTTTGACAGTAAACGTGTACATTTTATCAATAAGGACGGGACTATTACCGTTTTATTTTTAAACATTTTATTCAATGCATACTTTGCGGCATATTCGGCCGTTATTGAAGAAACTCCGAATCTGACATTTGCCACGCTGTTGAATTCTGTGTCGACGGGGCCGGGACATAAAACACTTAAATGAACATTTGACTTTGACTTTGCAATTTCCTCGGCTACCGCTTCGCTCAAACGATATACATATGATTTGGAGGCGTAATAAGAGGAAAACATCGGACCCGGAAAGAATGCGGCACTTGACGCCACATTTAAAATATAACCGTTATTGCGTGTCTTCATGCGTAAATAATATAATTTCATAAGAATATGAACAGCGGTTATATTTACTTTGAGCATTTCTATTTCACGGCTTAAGTCTGTATTTTCAAAATTTCCGAAAACACCGAATCCGGCATTGTTAATAAGTATATCCACATCCGGATATGTTTCGTACAGCCTGTAGCATTCTTCCTCCTTAGAAAGGTCGCAGGTAAAAATTTCAACATTTACATTTTTTATTGTTTTCTTTAATTCTTCGAGTCTGTCCGTTCTTCTTGCTGTTATTATTATATCATAGCCTCTTTTGGCAAGCTCCTTGGCAAATTCTTTTCCTATGCCGGAGCTTGCGCCCGTTATCAGTGCTTTCATATTGTACCTCCGCAAATTATGTGGGTAAATCCCTTGTTATACAATAATTTCTGTTTATTAATTATATCATTATTATTTTAATCAGTCAATAAAAAATTATTTTAATTTTTCCTTATTTTTCCAAAAAATTTTTACAAATATGATAACACTGTTGCATTAATTTGACCTTTTTTCTTTTTTGTATCACAAACCTTCAATTAATCACAGTTTTGACTGTATCTATTCAGTATAGATAAACGCAGCTTCGGAAAAGTTAAATATGAAAGCGAGGTGAAAAAGATTGTTTTTTAAAAAAATTTTTAAAGGTATTATCACAGTGGGTTTAACCTTTTCGGCTGTCTGTTCCTCTTTATATGCGTCGGCGGCAGATGATAATTTAAATGAAAAATCAAAAATTTTGTTTAAAGAATTTACGAGTGCAAATATAAATGCAGAGATTTATGAGGATAACACAATTATCGGTGAGTATGGGAAATTTACCGATTCTATAAATTTTAAAAATTTTGGATACGGTTTAAATTTTACGGATAATCTCCCTGTAAACAATGCGGATATGTCAAGCGAACGAAAACAGTATGTAATTCCGTCGGGAAAATCAATCGGTGTAAAGATGTATACCGACGGATTGCTTGTTGTGTATGTTTCGGAGGTAAACGGTGCCGACGGAGTACAGTATACACCGGCGAAAGACGCGGGACTGTATGAGGGCGACAGAATATTAAGCGTTGACGGCATTGAGCTTACTACAAACGAAACCTTTGCGGAATATATAAATAATGTTAAAGGACAGGTTCGTTTGAGAGTGGCAAGAGATGAGGAAATTTTTGAAACGGATATTTTTCCGGTTGCCGCCGATGATAATAGATATAAAGTCGGTATGTGGGTTCGTGACAGCACGGCAGGAATCGGTACTATGACTTATTATAATCCGGATTCGGGAGTTTATGCAGCTTTAGGGCATGCAATTTGCGATACCGACACCGGAAGTATTTTGAAAATCTCACAGGGTGCATTAATGGATTGTAAAATTATTTCCGTTAAAAAAGGAAAATGCGGTACACCGGGTGAACTTGGAGGAAGCTTTACAGGTGCGGAAATAGGAAATATTTCCAATAATAATGAATTTGGAATTTACGGAAAATTAACCGCAGAATGTGAAAAGGGACAAAACTTGACAGAAGTTGCATCAAGATTTCAGATTAAAGAAGGAGCTGCCCAAATTTTATGTGATATTGACGGCGGCGGAGTGAAAAGCTATGCTGTGGAAATAACTAAAATTTCGAAAGCTGCAGCGCTTGACAATAAGGGCTTGGTTATAAAGGTCGTAGATAATAATCTTTTGGAAAAAACCGGAGGAATTGTGCAGGGAATGAGCGGAGCTCCCATTTTGCAAAACGGTATGCTTGCAGGAGCGGTAACTCATGTATTTGTAAATGATCCTACAAGAGGATATGGTATTTTTGCGGAAAATATGATTGATATTTCAAACGGCATAAAATGATAAAAAAGCTGTAACATTTGGCAGGGGAAAAATAAAATATCCGAATGTTACAGCTTTATATTGTATAAGTATCAATTAAAATATGTAAAGTCAAAAGACTTAACACAATTAAATTGCTTTATAAATAATGTTTACTTATTTTGTATTGTCTGAAAGCTCATGCTTTTCATGAATGCCTTGTTTCTTGACAGAACCGCATACAGTAATGTAGATGAAACTACACCGAATATTGCTTGAAGTGAATTTGGGAAAAGTGCTGTTGCGGCTGAAACAGGTCCGTATAGAAATGCTTCGAAAATAAAATATCCGAATACCATAATCATTTCGGCTATAAGACCGTTGACAAGCAGCAGACTGTTATTTTTTGTTTTGAAAAATTTGTTAAACATAATGCCTGCCGTAAATGCTACCAATGCTTTAATAATAAGCGTCGGAATGGCATATATCATATATGATGAAAGAATGTCGGCAAGACTTGAACCGATTCCGGCACAAACAGCGCCGCCTATCGGGCCGAGAAAATATGCACTTAAAAGAACAAGACAATCACCCAGATTTACATAACCGGCAGTTGTTCCGGTAGGAATCCTGACAATCATTGTTGCAACGCAGGTAAGTGCGATAAATAATGCGTAAGTTACTAATTTTTTTGTTTTCATGAAGAATCCTCCGTTCTGATTAATATTTTTTTACCCCAGTTGCCTACTATTATACCAGTTTATCTTTCATAAATCAACAAATATTGACAATGTATACCAAAATTCTATGTATTGATGAAATAGTTAGGATTATTGAGAAAAAAACTGTTAAATTTTAAACAAAAGTAAATTATCTACGGCTGTAAACGGCATTATTCGGTTAAAGTTATACAGTTTAATGGTTAAATGATGTAAAAAATCATAAAATATTAAAATGTTTTTTTCATTATCTCTTGATTTACAACCAAAATTATGATATTATTAGAATAATTGTTTAATTTTTCTGCGGACAGCTTAGGTTGTTTGCATAAATGAAAGGAATGAGATATATGGCGCTAACTTTTAAAGGTGGTTTACATATTGATGACAGTAAAGAGTGTACCAACAAAATTCCGATAAGGGTAATTGACTCAAGCCCTGTTCATGTGTATCCTTTACAGCAGCATATCGGTGCTCCGTTAAAGGAAACCGTAAAGCCGGGAGATAAGGTAAAGGTGGGTACAATTATCGCCGATAACAAGGATGCATTTGTAAGTGTGCCTCTGCACAGTTCGGTGTCGGGAACAGTTAAAGCTGTTGAACAGCGTTATCACCCGTCGGGAGCAAAGGTAACGTCGGTTGTGATTGAAAACGACGGCTTGTATGAAACAGATGAAAGTATACAGCCGAAAAATCCGGATAATATGACGCCGCAAGAAATAATATCGGTTATTCGTGATGCGGGTATTGTGGGAATGGGCGGAGCAGGATTTCCGACTCATGTTAAGCTTTCCCCTCCGGAGGATAAAAAAATAACTCATATTATTGTAAACGGTGCGGAATGTGAGCCTTATCTGACATCTGACCACAGAAGAATGATAGAAAATCCCGATGATATTATTGACGGACTTAAAATTGCCATGAAGGCTCTTAATCTTGATCATGGATATATAGGAATAGAAACAAATAAGCCTGATGCTATTGAAATTATGAGTAAAAAGGCAGCAGAGGAAGGTAATATTACGGTTGTTCCTCTCAAAACAAAATACCCTCAGGGTGCGGAAAAGCAGCTTATTTATGCCGTTACCAAAAGACAGGTTCCGTCGGGCGGACTGCCTGCCGATGCCGGTGCAATTGTTATTAACATTGATACGGTTAATCAGATTTCAAACGCTTTCAGAACGGGAATGCCGCTTATTGACAGAATAGTTACGGTTTCGGGCGACTGCATTAAACAACCGTGTAATCTTCAGGTTCGTACCGGAACTCCGTTTTCAAAGCTGATTGAAGAATGCGGCGGCTTTTCAAAAGAAGTCAAAAAGCTTATTATGGGCGGCCCCATGATGGGTATTGCGCAGTTTTCAACCGATGTTCCGGTTATAAAAACAACATCGGCATTGCTTGCTTTGTCAGATGACGGAAACACCTTTGACGAAGATACACCATGTATAAGATGCGGAAAGTGTGTTGAACATTGTCCGATGCATTTAATGCCGCTTTATCTTAACAAGTATGCAAGAGCCGGACAACTTGATATGGCTGAAAAATACAACATAATGGACTGTATAGAATGCGGAATATGCTCATATTTGTGTCCGGGTATGCAGAGTCCGCTCCACGCCATAAGAATAGCTAAACAACAGATAATTGAAAACCGAAGAAAAAAGAACGGCTAAAGGAGGAAAAATCAAATGGAACATAAATTTATTGTGTCGTCGTCACCTCATATACATATGAAGGAAACAACGGCGGATATTATGCTTGATGTAATAATTGCATTGCTTCCGGCAACCTTTATGGGTGTGTATTATTTCGGATTGAATGCGGCATTGGTCATTTTGACAGCTATAGCGTCATGTGTGCTTTTTGAATATTTATATGAATTTTTTATGCATAAAAACATAACGGTGAGCGATTTATCGGCGGTAGTTACGGGGTTGTTAATCGGGCTTAATATGCCCTCAACAGTGCCTCTTTGGATGGTAGTTGTCGGATCGGCTTTTGCTATTATAATCGTTAAACAGCTGTACGGAGGATTGGGCAGAAACTTCTTAAATCCTGCACTTGCCGCAAGATGCTTTATGCTTGCCGCATGGGCGGGAGCAATGACTTCATTTGTATTGCCTCTTTCGGGAGCTGACGCTGTTACATCGGCAACTCCTCTTGCGGTATTGAAAGGAACCTCGGAGGGAACTTTGCCTACAATAATACAGGCATTTATGGGAGTTACGGGAGGATCTATAGGTGAAACCTCTTCAGCAATGCTCATTATCGGCGGCATTTACCTTATGATCAGAAAAGTTATAAACTGGAAAATTCCGTTTACTTATATTGCGGTATTTGCTGTTATGACCTTTTTGTTCGGAAAAAATTCCATGGGATTGCCTCAGCTGCAGTTTACATTGCTGCATATATTCTCGGGCGGTTTGATGCTCGGTGCGTTTTTTATGGCAACCGATTATACCACAACGCCCACAACCGTAAAAGGACAGATTATTTTCGGCGCAGGATGCGGTATACTTACATATGTGATAAGAACCTTCGGCGGATATCCCGAAGGCGTATCCTTTTCAATATTGCTTATGAATATTTTAACACCTTTGATTGACAGATACACAATACCGAAGAAATTCGGCTTTCAAAAAGCTTCAAAATAATTTTACTGATCAATGATTGAAAGGAAGTATAACTATGTTAAATAAAGAACAGATAAAGGGCATTTTTAAGGTTGGCTTTACTTTATGTGCAATAACGGCGGCAGCTGCTCTTGTTCTTGCATTTGTCAATTCAATGACAGCGCCGGTTATTGCAAAGAATACTGCGGAAAAACAGGCGATTTCAATGCAGAAGGTTTTGCCTGAGGCAAAAGAATTTTCCGATGAAAATTTGATAAACGATAATATGGATAAAATGGTTACCGCTGTTTATGAGGGAAAAGATGAAAGCGGTAATAACTGTGGCTATGCTGTAATGGTATCTCCTAAGGGATACGGCGGTGATGTGTCTATGGCTGTAGGTGTTGACGCTGATTTAAAGGTAAGCGGATTGGATATTGTTTCACAGTCCGAAACGGCAGGGCTCGGAGCAAAATGCGTCAATGAGGACTTCAGAAATCAGTTTATCGGTAAAAGCTCCGGTATAACCGTTTCAAAAAGCGGAGCAAAAGATAATGAAATAGATGCGATTACAAGTGCAACCATTACCTCAAAGGCAGTAACACTCGGTGTTAATACGGCGCTTGAAGCAGTCGCTCAGATAGAGGAGGATAAGTAGAATGAGTAAGAATTTAAAAATTGTTGCCAACGGAATAATAAAAGAAAATCCGACATTTGTACAGCTTTTGGGAATGTGTCCGACTCTTGCGGTAACGACAAGTCTTAAAAACGGAATAGGAATGGGATTGTCCGCAACTGCCGTTTTGGTTGCATCAAATGTTCTGATTTCTCTTTCGAGAAAAATTATTCCCGAAAAGGTCAGAATTGCAGCATATATAGTAATCATTGCAACATTTGTTACGATAATAGATTTGCTTTTAAAAGCGTATTTGCCGTCACTTGCTACTCAGCTTGGCATATTTATACCTCTGATAGTTGTAAACTGTATTATTCTTGCAAGAGCGGAGGCATTTGCGTCAAAAAATACAGTCGGAAAATCCGCATTGGACGGCTTGGGAATGGGATTGGGATTTACTCTCGCACTTTCGATAATATCGGCAGTAAGAGAGTTTTTCGGAGCAGGTACATTGTTTGATATAAAGATTTACGGCGATATTATAACACCGCCTTCAATTATAACAATGGCACCGGGAGGATTTATAGTTCTCGGATTGCTGATAGCTTTGATTAATCACATTACAGCCAAAAGAAAGGCAGGGGAAAAATAATGAGTTACGTTTCTTTGATTATTGCTGCACTGTTCACACAGAATTTTGTAATGGTTAAGTTTTTGGGAATATGTCCGTTTTTGGGAGTTTCCAAAAAGCTTGATACTGCTGCCGGAATGGGTATGGCGGTTACCTTTGTTATGGCGGTTGCCTCTGCGATTACATATCTTGTCAATTTGATTTTAGGAAGTACCTTTGAATATTTGCAGACTATTGTTTTTATATTGATTATAGCCGGTTTGGTTCAGTTTGTTGAAATGTTCGTGAAAAAGTCAATGCCCTCTTTGTATAACGCATTGGGAATATATCTTCCGCTTATAACAACAAATTGCGCTGTTTTGGGTGTTGCACTGCTTAATGTGCAAAACGGATATAACTTTATTCAATCGGTTCTGTTCGGAACTTTTGCGGCATTGGGTTTTACAATGGCAATTGTGATTTTTGCCGGAATAAGAGAAACAATAGACGAAACACAGGTTCCCGAAAGCTTCAGAGGATTTCCGATAGCGCTTATTACGGCAGGACTTATGGCTATAGCCTTTATGGGATTTTCGGGATTTACAATCTGAAGAAAACAGCAAAATAAAATTTTGACTTTGCCGTATTTAGGTATCTCAAAATTTAATTCTTTACAGATTTGAGGAGGTAAGCAATGAATATAACAAACATTATTTTGGCAGTGGTAATTGTGGGTGTTACCGGATTGGTATTCGGATGTCTGCTTGCATTTGCGTCGGTAATCTTTGCGGTTAAGAAGGATGAAAGGGAAACAAAAATACTTGAAATTCTTCCGGGTGCCAATTGCGGAGCCTGCGGATATGCCGGATGTTCCGCATATGCGGCAGCAATAGTAAACGATAACGCTCCGGTAAATTCATGCAGCGTCGGAAAAGACGCAGCTGCACAAAAAATAGGTAAAATTATGGGTGTAAAAGCCGAAAGCATAGAGCCGATGACCGCAACGGTTATGTGCGGCGGTGACTGTTCTACCGCAGTGAAGAAATACGAATATGAGGGTATACACGATTGTCTGGCGGCATCAAAGCTTGCGGGAGGCCCCAAGGCGTGCCCCAACGGATGTCTGGGATTCGGGAACTGTGCAATTGCCTGTCCGTTTGATGCCATATCCATCGAAAGCGGAATTGCCGTAATTGATGAAAATAAATGTCAGGCGTGCGGTTTATGCATTAAGAAATGTCCTAAACATATAATAAAGCTTGTACCTAAGAAAAATAAATATTGGGTTCTTTGTTCAAACAGCGAAAAGGGAGCATTGACAAATAAGTATTGCTCGGCGGGATGCATAGGATGCAGAATGTGTGAAAAGGTTTGCCCGGTGGGTGCAATAAAGGTTACGGATAATTTTGCCGAAATTGATTACAGCATATGTATAAACTGCGGCGAATGTGCAAATAAATGCCCCAAGAAAGCTATCGTTAAAAGAGGAGCATAATGTGAAAAATAAGCAGCGAATCTCATCTCGAAAACCTGCCTTGAAGTATACACATACGTCGGGGGCAGTCCTTCGAGCGACCTGCTTGCTTCTTTTTTTAATCAGATTTGTGCCGCTGCATGGCGGCGGAATGGAAATTAATATTGTAAAATATAAAACTTCCCCCCATCTAAAATTTGCAGGTGGGGGAAAATTATCAGCAATATTATTAATAAAGTATAAACAATTTGTTATTTTTATAAAGATAGCGTAACAATAGATTGACATTTTTCTGAAAATATGATAATCTAAAACAAAACAAAGTTTAGGGGTATATTATAATGGAGAACAATAATAATAAAAATCAAAATGATAAGAACAAAAATAATATATTTAAAAATCCTTTTATAGTCTTTATAGTTATTTCACTTATAGCAACGATAGGATTAAATTACTTGATTTCCGTTGCCATGTCACCGAGGGAGCAGGAAATTTACTACAGTGAATTTATGGAAATGCTAAAAAACGGCGAAATTGATTCGGTAGAAATAACGGGAGATAAAATAACAATTATTTCCAAAGAAAGCGTAGAGGCCACAAAGGAGCTTGAGGACTCGGTAGAAGAGGCAAAGACCTTTGAGGATATACTTAAGGCAAGCCAAAAAGGTCAGAATTTAGTAAAAAAGGATGTAATTTATTATACCGGTTATCTTAATGACGGAGATTTAATTAATCTTTTGAATGAATATAACGTAAAATATACAAGACCGGTTACGGAAAATAATGAATGGCTTGATTTTATTATAACGTGGATTTTGCCGTTTGCATTGATGTATCTGTTTTTTGCGATTGTTATGCGCCATATGTCAAAAAAAATAGGCGGCGGAGGCTTTATGTCTGTCGGACAGAGCAATGCAAAGATATACATGGAGAATAAAACGGGAGTTACCTTCGCAGATGTCGCAGGCCAGGAGGAAGCAAAGGAATCTCTTGATGAAATAGTTGATTTTCTTCACAATCCGGGCAAATATACGGCAATAGGTGCAAAACAGCCAAAGGGAGCACTGTTGGTAGGACCTCCGGGAACAGGTAAGACCTTGCTTGCAAAAGCGGTGGCCGGAGAAGCTAAGGTTCCGTTTTTCTCACTGTCAGGATCTGATTTTGTGGAAATGTTTGTCGGAGTCGGAGCTTCGAGAGTAAGAGATTTGTTTAAACAGGCAGCTGCAAAAGCGCCTTGTATTATATTTATTGATGAAATAGACGCAATAGGTAAAAGCCGTGATAACCAATACGGAGGCGGAAATGATGAGCGAGAACAAACCCTTAATCAGCTTTTGGCTGAAATGGATGGGTTTGATTCTTCAAAGGGAGTAGTTATTCTTGCCGCAACGAACAGACCGGAAATCCTTGATAAGGCTCTGTTAAGACCCGGAAGATTTGACAGAAGAATTATAGTTGAAAAGCCGGACTTAAAGGGCAGAGAAGAAATATTAAAGGTTCATATTAAAAACGTAAAGGTTTCTCCGACCGTTGATTTACATGAAATTGCGTTGGCAACAAGCGGAGCGGTTGGTGCGGATCTTGCAAATATGGTAAATGAAGCCGCACTTCGCGCAGTAAAAATGAAAAGAAATGAAGTATTGCAGGAAGATTTAATGGAAGCGGTTGAAATAATTATTGCAGGTAAAGAAAAGAAAGACAGAATACTTTCCGACCGTGAAAAGAAGATTGTTGCATATCATGAGGTAGGTCATGCGCTTGCGGCGGCACTGCAAAAAAATACCGATCCGGTTCAGAAAATAACAATTGTTCCGAGAACTATGGGAGCTTTGGGATATACAATGCAGACACCGGAGGAAGAAAGATACCTGATGAGTAAGGATGAAATCATTGATGATTTAACCGTCTTTGTAGCTGGAAGAGCAGCTGAAGATATTGTGTTTAATGTAAAGACAACCGGTGCGGCAAATGATATTGAAAGGGCAAGCAAGCTGGCAAGAGCAATGGTAGCCCAGTACGGAATGAGCGATACCTTCGGTATGACAGCGCTCGAAAGTATAGAAAGTAAATATCTTGACGGCAGAAATGTAGCAAACTGTTCGGAAGAAACTTTGACAAAGCTTGATAATGAAGTAATAAATATTCTTAAGGAAGCGTATGAAAAAGCTAAAAAGATCCTGACAGAAAATATTCAGGCTTTACATGAAATAGCCGATTATCTGATTGAAAAGGAAACGATAACAGGTAAGGAATTTATGAATATATTAAACAGAGTCAGATACGGCGAACAAAACAATGAAGATTCACAGAAAAGTGATAAACAGGAGAATGAAACCGCTAATTCAGAAAACACACAAGCGGTTGAAGAAAAAAATACCGATTCGGAAAATGAAACGGTATAACATTCCGGCATAATGAGCAAGTACCGTAAAATCAGATATGTTTCTTAAAAATTAAAAGAAGAAACAACAGTATTTGATTTTACGGTATTAATTATTATATCGTAAGTTTGCACAAAAATTGTTTGTGTAAAAGGGTAAAATATATATTTTCAATACTTTTTTTGCTGAAACTATTGAAAATATTTTTTAAAAAGTGTACAATTAATAATTGTGTTAATACAAGTTGACAAGAAACGCATTTATTGTTTAAATAATAAATATGGAAAAGATTTTGATGCATGACGCACGGATTCTTTCTTTTTTTGAATTTGTGCCGCAATGCGGCGGAATGAGGTATTAAAATGAAGAATTTTTATCGTATAAAGCTGGCAGGCTTGGAAAGAGATTTAAGATTGTTTTCTGTAAATGATAATTTAAAAATAGCTGCATTTATAATATTCGGAGATGTTGAATTGACTACAGCCTGCGCAGGTGAGCTTATAAAAAAAGCACCTGAGTTTGATATAATGGTTACGGCGGAAGCAAAAAGCATACCGCTTATTTATGAAATGTCAAAGCAGGCAGGAAAAAATGATTATGTGATAGCGAGAAAAGCACCTAAGGTTTACATGGAAAATCTTTTAAAGGTTTCTGTAAAATCCATTACCACAAAAAACGAACAGACCTTGTACATAGGTGATGAAGAAGTTAAAAAGATGAAAGGGAAACGTTGTCTTATCATAGATGATGTTATCAGTACCGGTGAATCTTTGGCAGCGCTTGAAAAGCTTGTAGAAGAAGCCGGCGGAAATATTGTAGGGAAAATGGCGGTTTTGGCAGAAGGTGATGCAATAAACAGAGATGATATTACTGTGCTTGCTCCGCTACCTTTGTTCGATAAAGACGGAAATCCCATGGAGTAAAAATCAATTCGGATTGTATGCGATATATACACAGCAATCCGTTTTGTTGTGTTTATGTTCAGGCATTATAATTAAAAGTTTATTTATGGAGGAAAATTATGCAATATTCACCCAAGGATTATGTAAAACCCAATAAAAGTATTATATATAAAAAAGCATCGGGAGTTAATCTTGCATTAAATGTGTATTATCCTGAAAATTGCCGTGAAAAAACGCCTGTCGCGTTATGTGTTCACGGAGGTGGATGGACTGCGATTGACAAAGAAAACCAGCCTATCGATAATTGGCAGGGAAGCTGGATGAAGCATCAGGCAGTTTATTATGCAAAAAGAGGTTTTGTCGGCATTGAAATTACCTATCGTTCAATTAAGCTTGAGGGTGTTGAAATAACCGATATTGTTGAAGACTGCGAAGACGCGGTAAGATTCGTAAGGAAAAACATTGAATATGCCGATGTTGACAATATGTTTGCAATAGGTGATTCGGCAGGGGGACAGCTTGTTTTGTGTCTTGCATTTTCAAAGGACGAAAAAGTCAGACCGAAAGCGGTCGTTGCCTGCAATCCCGTTACCGACTGTGTTGAAAAAACTTGGGAATATATTTCTTGCAGTGAAGAAATAAGAAGAAAGTATTCGCCGATGTTTAATGTAAAAAAATCAGAGGTATCCTTTCTTGTCGTTCACGGAACTGCGGATGATATTGTTCCATATGAAACAGCAGTAGAATATGTTGAAAAAATGAAGAAAATAGGAAATGATATTGAACTTTTGTCTATTGACGGCGGAAAACACGCATTTATTTTATATGAATATAAATCAACCGATGATGAGGTTTTGGAGTATATGCATAAAATAGATAAATTCATAGATAAACAATTTCCTAACATGAAGTCTTAAAAGTATTTTTGAAAAGCTATAACAGTGTTTTACTTATATTGAAAGAGGAGTGTGTATAAAATGGAATTAAAGGGTAAAAAAATAAATTTTTTGGGTGACAGTATTACGGAGGGTGTAGGCACATCGTCGCCGGAAAATATATATCTTAATGTTTTAAAACGAACTGCAGAACTGGCCGAGGCACGAAATTACGGTATTTCCGGAACAAGAATTGCAAAGCAGAAGAATCCAAACGATACTTGGGGAGAAGCATTTTCGGACAGATTTTATAAAATGGATGATGATGCCGATGTGGTTGTGGTATTTGGCGGAACGAATGACTATGGGCACGGAGATGCAAAGATAGGTACAGTTGACGATAAAACAAACGATACATTTTACGGAGCTTGTCATGTACTCTTTTCGGGACTGATTAAAAAATATCCGAAGTCGGAAATTGTTGTTATGACGCCTATTCACAGAGAAAATGAAAATGTCGGAAATGCAAGCAACAACAAGACATTGAAGGATTATGTTGATATTATTAAGGAAATGGCTGTATTTTACAGTATTCCGGTACTTGATTTGTATGCAATGTCAGGGTTGCAACCGAATATACCGGAAATAAAGGAGATATATGTTCCAGACGGACTTCATCCGTCCGATTTGGGAAATCAAAGAATTGCTGACAGACTGTATTCATTTCTTAAAAATCTTTAAAAACCGGAAAGGATATGACATATGAAAAAAATAACATTCGGAACACCGGAAAAAATAGTCCCGTCAAAGTTTTGCAAAGGACTTAATTATAAGGAAACAGACATAAAATATGATATAAATAATTTTAAATTTAAGGAAACGGCAAGGGGATGTCTGATTGAATTTCCTCTTGAGTTTGGTGAGGAAGTATTTGGATTCGGATTACAGCTGAAAGGATTTAATCATAAAAATCACAAATTGCAGTTAAGAGCCAATTCCGATCCGGTTGCAAATACGGGAGATTCTCATGCTCCCGTCCCTTTCTTTGTTACAAACAAGGGATACGGAATGTATTTTGATACGGCAAGATATATTGAGGTATGCTGCGGTTACGGAAAGAACAAATCAAGAAAGCCTGTTGAAAATAATACTATTATTGCATCGGCAGAGGATTTGTATAAAAAATGCGGACTGCGCGAAACAACTGTGATGTCGGTTGAAATACCTGTTGCAAAGGGTATTGATGTTTACATATTTGAAGGTGAAAACATTTTGGATGTTGTTTCTCAATATAACCTTTTTTCGGGCGGCGGATGCGATGTGCCTGAATGGGGATTGGGTATTTTATACAGAGCATATGCAAAGAATACGGGAGATCAGGTTATTGAATTGGCAAAATACTTTCGTGATAATGATATACCTGTTGATATTATGGGACTTGAGCCGGGTTGGCAGTCAAGCTCATATTCCTGCTCATATGTATGGGACAAGGAACGTTATCCAAACTATAAAGATGTTATTAAATATTTAAAGGATAACGGTTTTCATATTAATCTTTGGGAACACGCATTTATTAATGCCACTTCTCCGATATATAAGGATATGCATGATTACAGCGGTGATTATGAGGTATGGCAGGGGCTGATACCGGATTTTGCTCTTGATAAGGCACAGGAAATTTTTGCACGTTATCATAAAGAGTATCTTGTTGATATGGGCATAGACGGATTTAAGCTTGACGAGTGTGATAACAGTGATTTTGTGCATGACTGGAGTTTCCCCAATTGCACCGAGTTCCCGTCGGGAATGGACGGAGAACAATATCATCAGATATTCGGAACTCTTTATATGCAGACAATACTAAAGGCTTTGGGAGATACAAAGACTTTGTCAGAGGTAAGAAATGCAGGAGCACTTTGTGCATCCTATCCGTTTGTTTTATACAGTGATTTATATGACCATAAGGACTTTATAAGAGGTGTTGTTAATTCGGGATTTTCCGGAATATTATGGACTCCTGAATTAAGAGATGCAAAAAGCAAAAAGGATTTGATTAGAAGATTGCAGACTACTGTATTTTCCGTTCAATGCCTTATTAATGCATGGTATTGCCCCGAAGTGCCGTGGAAACAATTTGACTGTGAAGATGAGGTAAGAGAGCTTTTAAAGGTAAGAAAATCACTTGTTCCTATGCTTAAAAAGTCATTTGAAGAATACAAAGAAACAGGTAAACCTCCTGTCAGAGCGCTTGTTGTCGATTATACAGACGACAGTCAAACATATTCTGTTGATGATGAGTATATATTCTGTGATAAACTGATTGTCGCACCTCTTACGGCAGAATCGGATGAAAGAAAGGTTTATTTGCCTGAGGGTGAATGGATTGATTATTGGACAAAGGATAAGGTTAATTCGGGATGGTTTACGGTAAATACACAGAATATTCCCGTTTATGAAAAAAATAAAATATAACTGCTTACCGGAATTTGAAAGGGGTTTTGAAAAAGTGAAATATTTATTGGAAGAAGCAACAGTGTTTGCAGTTGGCAGCAGCTATGATATTGTATTTAATACCGAAGAAAAAGGTCTTGCATGGGTTGAAATTGACGGAAAAAGATATTATGATACCGATAACGGAAATATAAAATCGGAGGAATGTGTTCATAAGATTGAAATTCCCATGTCTTTGCTTGACAAGACAAAGGAGTATAAAATAGGTTTCAGACGTGCTTTTGAAAGAAAGCAGTATTTCCCGACATCGGAGGAGGAAGAATATACAAAAGAGTATAAATTTTATCCGGTAGAAAAAAAGGAAGCTTACAATATTTATATGCTTGCCGACACACATTCGAATTATGAATGTTCATCGAAGACAGCACAGTATTTCGGGGATGATCTTGATTTCCTTATTTTAAACGGAGATATTGCTGACGGCAGCATTGATACAGATCATATTTTAACAACACACAAAATAGCGTCTATGGTATCAAAGGGAGAGAAGCCTGTTGTATTTGTAAGAGGTAATCATGATACAAGGGGCGCAATGGCGTGTGAGCTTTCAAAATATATTCCTGTTCAAAACGGCAAGACATACTGTACCTTTACACTGGGGGATATATTCGGTATTTGCCTTGACTGCGGAGAGGACAAGACTGATGATCATGCGGAATACGGTCACATGGCTGATTTTGAACAGTTCAGAAGAGATGAAATTGGTTTTATTGATGAAATAATCGAAAAAGGAGAATACCTGAATTATTCTAATGTTTTGGTAATTTGTCATATAAGGATAAGCAAAGAACAAAATGCAGTTTTCAGTGATGTATATAATCAGTGGCTTGAGAAGTTAAACGAAATTTCTCCTGATTTAATGCTTTGCGGACATGAGCATGTATGCTATTTTCTTGAAAACGATAGGGCAAGCTTTGACGATGAAACAAAACGAACAAATTATCCGGTTGTTGTTGGAGCTGAAGGCAAGCCTGATGCATATAATGTAACGGATTTCATCGGTTCTGCGGTTCTTGTAAACAGAGATGAAATTACGGTTAAATTTACAAACAGCAATTATGAAGTAACAGAAGAACATACAGTAAAAAGATTTTAAGGTTATTTATATAAATTAATAAATAATATAAAATTGTACAACAAGAGATTTTGATGTCATGTTAGGCATAATGTTGTATATTTGATTATGGGGTGATGCCCATTATTGAAATTCCGAATGATTTTTCATAATATTCTTGCATAAAACCGGTAATTTATTATTTGTTTTTTTATAGTGTATTGAGAAAGTTAATCAAATAATAGGAAGGAAAGTAAAGTTATGAATTATAAAAATGTCGAATTGTTTAATGTAGAAGAAATACATTACACTCCCGATAAAAGCGGTGTTGCCCTTTACAGATTTCCCTTTGATGTAATAGATGCGATAAAGGGAAGAGGCGCATTCATTTCACGTTCAAATACAGGCTGTGAGATAAGATTTGTTACAAATGCAAATGTCATATGGCTGACAATGGAAGCAGTAAGAGAAGATGCCGAGATAACGGTCTTTTTGGGAGATATAGTATACGAAAAGCATACGTTAAAGGCAGGGGTGAAAACTACCTTACAGCTTCAAAAAAATAATGTGTTCGGCAATGTTGAAGAGGAGATTCTCAAAAAGCTCGGAAAAAGATTTCCGGTATCACTATGGAGAATTTATATAAATAATGAAAATTCTCACTGTATTTTATATGATGTAAACGGTCTTGACGGATTTGTAAGACCGCCTATGGATAATGAAGTCCCTAAAAAGAAATGGCTTGCATACGGTTCTTCCATTACCCACGGATGCTGGACGGCGGACACATCAAATTCATACATTCAGGTTGCGGCAAGATTATTGGACGTTGATGTGATGTGCAAGGGAATGGCGGGAGGTTGTATGTGTGAACGCGAAATGGCAAATTATATTAAAGATGCAGACTGGGATTTTGCCACATTGGAATTGGGAGTTAATATGTATGGCATTAAAACAAAGGAATTTAAAAAGCGTGTTCAGTATATGATAGGCACGGTACATGAGGCAAATCCCGGCAGAAAAGTTTTTGTAATTACACCGTTTCCGAATATAAACAGCTTCGGATTGGATAAAGACCGATTTGATAAAAATATAGATTATTGCAAAATATTAAAAGAAACGGTTGAAGAAGCAAATTCGGAAAATGTTATTTTAATAAACGGCAATGAAATATTAACCGATAACTCGTATCTGTGTTATGATTTGGTACATCCGTCAGAATACGGACACGAAAGAATGGGAGAAAATCTATACAGAAGATTAAAGGATTTAATCTGACTGTAAAAAACGTCAATAAATATAAAAATGAATAACAGACAGTTCGAAACCTTCCTGTCTATAAACAAAACTACAGGACAAAAGAGGGTGTACAGGTATGTGCATCTTTTTTTATAAATGAAGGCTGAATTAATTTACACCTTTTTAGATTCAGGCTTTTTGAGTGCATCTGTGCTCATTTATGCCTATTAAAAAAATGTGCAAATTTCTCGGTCTTTTTATTATATTTAAGGAGAAATGAAAAAATGAAAAATGAAGTATTGTTAATTTTAAATGTGGTGGTAATTTATACGCTTACTGTTCTGTTTTACAGAATTTACGGAAAAAAAGGATTATTTTGCTGGAATGTGTTGGCAACTATTACGGCAAATATAGAGGTTATGATATTGATAAATGCATTCGGAATGGAACAGACGCTCGGAAATATACTGTTTGCATCTACGTTTCTTACTACCGATATTCTTTCTGAAAATCATTCGAAGAAAGACGCTTCCTTTGCGGTGAAAACAGGTATAGCCGTATCATTGGCTTTTATAATAATAACAAGGTTTTGGTTTTTATTTGTTCCGTCGGAAAACGATATGGTTATGCCGGCTATACAATCGGTTTTTTATAATACGCCGAGAGTTATGTTTGCGGGATTCTTTGTATATGCCGTTGTTCAGATGCTTGATGTGTTCTTATATCACAAAATATGGGACTTTACGGAGAAAAAATACGGTGAGAGAAAAAGCCTTCTTTGGCTCAGAAATAACGGCTCAACCTTGACCTCGCAGCTTATTAATTCGATATTATTTAATCTGATTGCATTTGCGGGTGTTTACGATAAAGGAACGCTTGTGAACATAATTATTTCAACCTATGTGATATACATATTTACATCTCTTTTGGATACACCTGTTGTTTATATTGCAAGGAAAATTAAAAAAACAGAATTTAATGAATAATATTTTGCTTTGTATATTGATTTTAAGTGTTTTATGTTATATAATATATATAGCCGAAATTATTAAAAGGAAGAATAGTAAATTTTTTTAAAATTCTTTAAAAAAGGCACTGACGGATAATAAATCAAAGAAGGACTGATCATATGTCATTAAAGAGAGAGGTAAGTGTCGGTGGTGTTATTATCGGGGGCAATGCGCCTGTATCTATACAGTCTATGACCAATACCGATACTCGTGATATTAAAGCCACGGTTTCGCAGATATTAAGGCTTGAAGAGGCAGGATGTGAAATTATACGATGTGCTGTACCCGACATGGAGGCAGCACAGGCATTTAAAAGCATAAAACAGGGAATACATATACCCTTGGTTGCCGATATTCATTTTGATTACAGACTGGCTATTGAGTGTATGAAAAACGGAGCGGATAAAATCAGAATAAATCCGGGAAATATAGGAAGCAAGGAAAGAGTTCGCATGGTTGTGGAAATGGCGAAGGATAAAGGTATTCCTATAAGGATAGGAGTAAACGGCGGATCTTTGGAAAAGGATTTATTGGAAAAATACAAAGCGCCTACTGCCGAAGCTCTTGTCAAAAGCGCTATGCGTCATGTGGAAATTCTTGATGAGCTTAATTTTTCGGATATTGTTATTTCGATAAAAACTTCTGATGTACCGACAACAGTAAAAGCATATCAAATGCTTGATAAAAATACCGATATACCGGTTCATGTGGGGGTAACAGAGGCAGGGACTCTCAGAACGGGGCTTATTAAGTCATCGATAGGAATAGGAACGCTTTTGTCACAGGGAATTGGAAATACGATAAGAGTATCATTGACGGCAGATCCGATGGAAGAAGTGTATGCCGCAAAGGATATTTTGAAATTCTTAGGTCTAAAAAAAGGCGGAGTAAAGTTTATATCCTGTCCGACCTGCGGAAGAACTCAAATAGATTTGATCAAAATTGCATCACAGGTCGAAGAAAAATTGAAAAATGTTAACAAGGATATTACCGTAGCGGTTATGGGATGCGCTGTAAACGGACCGGGAGAAGCACGTGAGGCTGATATAGGAATTGCGGGAGGAAAAGGGGAAGCACTTATTTTCAGTCATGGTAAAATAATAAAAAAAGTAAGAGAGGATAAAATAACGGAGGAGCTTATGGCGGAAATTGAAAGGCTGTGAGCGATTTAAAAAAAGGGAATACAGATTATGGAAAAGAAAAAAATACTTATTATAAACGGACCTAATTTAAATATGCTCGGTATCAGAGAACCGGGAATATACGGTAAAGAAACACTTGAGGATATATGTAAGAAAATACAGGCAAGGGCAGCGGAATTAAATGCCGAAACGAATTTTTTTCAAAGTAATATTGAGGGTGAAATCATAAATGCTATTCACAAAAGCATGAATGTGTTCGATGGAATTATAATTAATCCCGGTGCGTTTACTCATTATTCTTATGCGATTCATGACGCAATAAGCAGCATAAATCTGCCTGTTATTGAGGTTCATATTTCAAATATCCATAAAAGAGAGGAATACAGACATCGCTCGGTTACCGCACCGGCGTGTGTGGGTCAGATTTGCGGATTGGGTTCAAACGGCTATATATATGCTTTAGAGGAGCTTTGCAATGAACAGATGTGACAAATTAAGAAAACTGTTTTCAGACGATGAGATTATATATATTTCCTCATACCCGAATGTTTTCTACTACAGTAATTTTACATCGGAAGATGCTTTTTTGGTTATTACAAAGGAAAGACAAATTCTTTTTACCGATTCAAGATATACAATACAGGCTCATTTGCAGGCACCTGATTATGAAATTATTGATATATCGGAAAGGAACAAAACCATAAAAGAATTAAAGGAAGAAGTATTATGTTATGAGGAAGATAATATTACGGTTAAGCAATACGAAACTCTTAAAACATTAAACAAAACCTTGAAACCGTATACCTCTGTAATAAAAAAGCCGAGAACGGTTAAGGATAAGTATGAGCTTTTAAAAATTGCAAAAGCAGAGCAGCTGGGCGATGAGGCTTTTTCTTATATATTAAACCGCATATCTCCGGGAAGAAGCGAGAGAGAGATTGCGCTTGAGCTTGAATTTTTTATGCGAAAAAACGGGGCTGACGCTTTGTCATTCGAAACAATATGTGCCTCCGGTATACGCTCTGCCATGCCTCACGGAACAGCGTCTGATAAAATTATTGAAAAAGGCGATTTGTTGACAATGGATTTTGGGTGTATTCTTGATGGATATTGTTCCGATATGACAAGGACAGTAATTGTGGGACAGGCAGATGAAAGGCAAAAAGAAATATATGATATAGTTTTAAAAGCACAGCTTGCGGCACTTGAAGTGCTGAAAGCAGGCGTTAAATGCAGTGATGCCGACATGGCTGCAAGAAAAGTAATAACAGACAGCGGTTACGGCAAAAATTTCGGACATTCTACAGGACACAGCGTGGGAATAGAAATACATGAGTTACCGGTCCTTTCAGCCAAAAGTACCGATATTTTAGAAACGGGAAATGTTGTAACGGTTGAACCGGGTATATACATTGAGGGATTTGGCGGAGTAAGAATTGAAGATTTAGTACAAATTACATCAGAAAAAGCGGTAAATTTAACAAAATCAGAAAAGAAATTACTAATTATTTAAAAAAACCCTTGTATTTTTTGAAAAAATATATTACAATATATAGTATGATTTTGTGCGTTGCGTTTTCAAGGCACAAAAGTTTTATGCTGCGTTCTTTTGCTGTTAAAGTACGCATCGGTAAGCATTATTCAGCGGCTTACACATAATAAAAATAATTGGAGGAATAATATTTATGATTACAGCAAGTGATTTTAGAAACGGAGTTACCTTTGAATTTGAAGGCAACGTATTTCAGGTAGTGGAATTTTTACACGTTAAGCCGGGAAAGGGAGCTGCTTTTGTAAGAACAAAATTAAAGAATGTTATGACCGGCGGTGTTGTAGAAAAGACCTTCAGACCTACAGAAAAAGTTGAGCCTGCAAGAATTGAAAAGAAAAATATGGAATATTCATACAATGACGGTGATTTATATTATTTTATGGATCCTGAAACATTTGATATGGTTCCAATAGGAAAAAGCGAGGTTGGGGATTCATTAAAATTTGTAAAGGAAAATATGACTTGTACGATACTTTCATATAAGGGTAAAGTGTTCGGTATTGAACCGCCTACATTTGTTGAGCTTGCAATTACCGAAACAGAGCCTGGATTTGCCGGAAATACCGCAACAGGAGCAACAAAGCCTGCCACATTGGAAACAGGCGCTGTAATTCAAGTTCCTTTATTTGTTGACGGAAGCGATATAATCAGAGTCGACACAAGAACAGGCGAATACATGGAAAGAGTTTGATTTTTATTTAAGGAGGCACAAACTATGGATACACTTTCAAGTAAGGTTGCTTACATTAAGGGATTGGCGGAGGGACTTAATATTAGTTCGGAAACTGCTGAAGGAAAGGTTTTGTTAAAGCTGATTGAGGCTATTGATGAAATTGCCGATTCGTTGGATGACTTGATGGATGCACATGATGAATTGGAAGAAAAGGTTGATGAAATTGATTCGGATCTTGCCGACGTCGAGGAATTTGTTTATGATTCAGATGAAGAAGATGACGATTATGATGACGATGATGAGTTTTTCGATGATGATGACGATGAGTTTTTTGAGCTTGAATGTCCAAACTGCGGTGAAGATGTTCTGATTGATTATGATATGCTTGATAATGACGATGGTATTGTGTGCCCGAATTGCCATGAAGCCATAACCTTGGAATTTGATGACGAAATCAATGATGATGAAGATAATAATAATGATTAATTCGTTATTATGTAGCTGTTTGTTTATTTTATTTGTAACTTGAAAAACAAAAAAACTTTACAAATGTTAATTTTTTTATCAATTGGTGTGAGCATATTTTTTCTTTAAATGTAAATGATAATGATTGTCGGAATGGAGACTTGAAACCCATATCGATGACAGAGATAACTGTTAAAAAACAAATGGGATGACTTTGTCATCCCATTTGTTTTTGAGGGGATTTACTAAAAAGGATAAAATAAGTTTTAAAGATAGAGTAAGACAAACCGGAATAGATTGTTCCTGAAAATACAAGAATAATTTTATTGGTTATGATTATCCGGTTTATTCTAAGACATTTATTAATGAATCATATAAAAATTGTATATGATTATTTTTGCCGTCTTTGGCGGCGGAACGGAGTGTGGAATGAAAAAAGTATTCAAGGTATTGGAATTTGACAAGATACTTGCAAAGTTATGCGAATATACCGAATCGGAAGCAGTGCAAAAAAAAATAAAAGAAATGGATATGCTTACGGCGGAGGAGGCGAAAAATGCTCAAAAGGAAACGACGCAAGCGGTTTCTGCCATGCTTAGGCGAGGTAATCCACCGGTTAATTTATCGGTTGAGAATATTACAGGGATAATCAAAAGGGTACAGCTGGGTGCAATTTTAAATCCAAAGGAACTGCTTGCGGTTGCGAGAGTTATGTATGTTTCAAGAAGAATGAAAACATATCTTGGTGATGCGGGAGCGGATTTGGATATTATTTACGGTTTGTCGAGCGGTTTGACTGTCAATAAGTCGCTGGAGGACAAAATAGGCGGTGCTGTTTTATCGGAAAACGAAATTGCCGATGATGCGTCGGCTGTTTTATCGGCACTTAGGAGAAAACAGAAAAATTTGAATGCAAAAATAAAAGAAAATTTAAACTCAATGATACGATCCGAGCATTATAAAAAATATTTGCAGGACGCTATCGTTACAATGCGTCAGGACAGATATGTTATTCCGGTAAAGGCAGAGTATAAGCAGGAGATAAACGGTATTGTACATGATACCTCATCAAGCGGCTCTACGCTTTTTATCGAACCTATGAGTGTTGTTTCCGCAAATAATGAAATAAGAGCGCTGCAAAATCAGGAGGAACAGGAAATTCAGAAAATTCTTGCGGAGCTTACTGCCGCTGTGGCGGAGCACGAAAGCGGAATAGAATCTAATTATAAAATAATAACAGAGCTTGATTTTATTTTTTGCAAAGGAAAGCTGTCCCTTGATTATAACGGAAATGAGCCGGAGCTGAATGATAAAGGTATTATCGAATTTCACAAAGCAAGACATCCTCTTATCGATAAAAATAAGGTTGTGGCAAATGATATTTTTTTGGGAGATAAATTCGATACACTTGTTATCACGGGACCGAATACAGGGGGTAAAACGGTTACGCTTAAAACGATAGGTTTGTTTTCGGTTATGGCGGCGGCAGGACTGCATCTGCCGGTGGGAGATTCAAGCAAGGCGGCGGTGTTTTCGGGAATATTTGCAGACATTGGCGATGAGCAGAGCATAGAACAGAGTCTTTCAACCTTTTCATCGCATATGGTAAATATAGTAGATATTGTAAAGCAGGTTGATGATAATTCTCTTGCATTGTTTGATGAATTGGGTGCGGGAACAGATCCGACAGAGGGAGCGGCGCTTGCAATTTCTATTTTAGAGTATTTAAAAACCTTTAAGGTAAAGACAGCGGCAACGACACACTACAGCGAACTTAAGCTTTATGCATTGTCTACCGACAGAGTTGAAAATGCTTCCTGCGAATTTAATGTTGAAACGCTGAATCCTACCTACAGACTTATGATTGGAGTTCCCGGGAAATCAAATGCTTTTGCAATTTCAAGAAGACTGGGGCTTGACGAGGTTATTATCGACAGAGCGAACGAGCTGTTATCCGATGAAGACGTTAAGTTTGAAGATGTAATAACCGATTTGGAGGAAAGCCGCGCAAAGGCACACTCCGAAATGGAATATGCCCAAAGAATGAAACGTGAAATTAAGGATTTAAGAGGTCAGCTTGAAACGGAAAGAAAGAAAATTAAGGAAAACAAGTCGCGGATTCTGGAGGAAGCAAGGCGTGAGGCAAAAATAATAATTATGGACGCCCGCGAAGAGGCTAATTCCATTATTAAGGATTTGCAGAAAATGCAGGAAAAGGGATATGTTAAAAATGCGGGAGAACGCATTGAGAAAAATCGTGAAAAGCTTAAAAGTAAAGAGGAAAGCATTGATAAGGCAATGGAAAAATCCTCAAAGCCGAGAAAGGTATATCATGAATTGCCTAAAAATTTAAAACCCGGAGATGCGGTTAAGATTGTCACAATGAGCGATCAGGAAGCAAGTGTTATTAAACCTGCCGATAAAAACGGTATGGTTTTGGTTCAGGCAGGTATAATCAAAATGGAGGTTCACCTTTCCAATTTGAAAAAAATCGAGGATAAAACAGCAAAACAGCTTGCGGACAAGTATATTAAATCTTCGGGAGAATTTTCTGTTAAGGCAGTGTCAACAACCTGTGATGTAAGAGGTCAAAATCTTGAGGAAGCTTTAATGAATGTTGAAAAATTTCTTGATGACTGTTACCTTGCCGGCATTTCTCCCGTCACCGTAATTCACGGAAAAGGGACGGGTATTTTGAAAAAGGGTATTCATGAAATGTTAAGAAAACAGAAGTATGTTAAATCATACCGTTTGGGGACCTTCGGAGAGGGTGAAAACGGTGTGACTATCGTTGAATTGAAATAAGTGATAATAAAAAAGGAAGAATCATATTATGGCAAAGAAAAAAGCGGTTGTAACAAATGCTATGAGATTACTGAGCGCGGCAAAGATAGAATTTGAAGCAATAGAATATGAATGTGACGGAGATATTGGAGAAAATTTTGGGGAAAAAATATCAAAAAAGACCGGTATTCCGCCGGAGCAGTCCTTTAAAACTCTTGTGGTACGGGGAGAAAAGAACGGCATAATGGTTGCCTGTATTCCCGTAAATTGTGAGGTTGATTTAAAAAAGCTTGCAGCAGTGTGCAGGGATAAGAAGATTGAGATGATTCATGTAAAGGAGCTGCTTGGACTAACCGGTTATATAAGAGGAGGTGTTTCACCCATCGGAATGAAAAAGAAGTACCCCACATATATTGATGAGAGCTGTCTTAATTTTGAAAAAATGGCGGTAAGCGGCGGTATTTGCGGAATAACTCTTATGATAAGTCCCGAGGATATTATAAAAATATGCGACGGAGTAACGGCTGATATTGTTAAAAATAATAAATAAAGTGTCCGAATTTATTCGGAGAAACGGAGGAATGTGATGAAAGTTTTCAGAAGTGCCGATATTCTTATACCTAAGAATGTTGATTTTACAAAATGGAGTGTTGTTGCCTGTGATCAGTATACATCGGAACCGGAATACTGGGAAAAGGCAGAAGAGCTTGTGGGAGATGTGCCATCCGCATTGAATCTTATTTTTCCTGAGGTATATCTTTCCGAAGGTGACGGAAGAATTGAAAAGATTAACAAAAAAATGAACGAGTATTTGGATAATGATATATTTGAGGAGCTAAAGGATTCCTTGATTTATGTTGAAAGAACGATAAAAAACGGAAAAGTCAGACGGGGAATTGTGGGTTGTATTGATCTTGAAGAATATGACTTTAATCGTGGATCAAATTCTGTTGTTCGTGCAACGGAGGGAACGGTGCTTGAGCGTATTCCTCCCAGAGTTAAGATAAGAGAAAATTCACCTCTTGAATTTCCTCATGTTATGATTCTTATTGATGATGAGGAGAAAAAAACGGTAGAGCCTTTAACAGAGGTTAAACAGGAGCTTAAAAAGCTGTATGATTTTGATTTGATGGCAGACAGCGGACATCTGACGGGATATTTGCTTAGAAAACAGGATTGCGAAAATGTTTTTTCGGGTATTGATATGCTTTATGAAGAATTTGATTCCAAGTATGATATAAAGGATGCCGCAAAGCTTATTTTTGCAGTGGGAGATGGAAACCATTCTCTTGCAACGGCAAAGACGTGCTGGGAAAATTTAAAGAAAAATCTTTCGGAAAAGGAAAGAGAAAACCATCCGGCAAGATTTGCACTTTGCGAGATTGTAAATCTTCATGACGAATCTTTGGAATTTGAGCCGATACACAGAGTTGTTTTTAATGTTGACGCCGAAAAGCTTTTGAAAAAAATGCATGAATATTATGATATTTCCGACACGGAAAACGGAGGGCAGCATATAAAATATATTTCGGAGGATAAAAGCGGAGATTTATATGTAAGCAATCCTTCAAGCGGACTTGCAGTGGGAACTCTTCAGAATTTTTTGGATGAGTACATAAAAGAATACGGCGGAACGGTTGATTATATACACGGTGATGATGTTGTGAAAAAATTGGGGACGCAAAAAGGAAATATTGGATTTATTCTTCCGGCAATGGGTAAGAATGAACTGTTTAAAACGGTAATAAAGGACGGTGTGCTTCCGAGAAAAACATTTTCTATGGGTGAAGCGTGTGATAAAAGATTTTATCTTGAGGGTAAAAAAATAAAATGATGAAAAATAAAATTTTGGATATTCTTAAAAAAAACGGCGGTTTTGTTTCGGGTGAAGAGCTGAGCAATATTCTTGGTATTTCTCGCTCGGCGGTGTGGAAACACATAAATAATCTGAAAAAGGACGGTTACGCTGTAACGGCAGTGACAAACAAAGGATACAGGCTTGATGAATCGGACGTTTTGTCGGCGGAGGAAGTAAAGAATAATTTAAATACGGAGATTATCGGCAGAAATATTATTTATACCGAAACGGTTGACTCCACAAATTCTCTTGCAAAGCAAAGAAATGATGAGGCGGACGGAACTGTATTTTTGACAGATATTCAGACAGCAGGAAGAGGAAGAAGAGGAAAGGCGTGGAAATCCGCAGATAAGAATGGTTTGTGGATGACAATTTTATTAAAACCCGACATAAGTCCTCAATTAATTTCGTGCCTGACCTTGGTGGCAGGATTGGCTGTACAGCGGGCATTAACAGATATATGCGGTGTCGGCTTTGAAATAAAATGGCCCAATGATTTGGTTCTGAATAAAAAAAAGGTATGCGGCATACTTTGTGAGATGTCATGTGAGGTGGAAAAAATAGATTATGCTGTCTGCGGTATAGGGATTAATCTTAACAATGAAGAATTTGATAATGAAATAAAAAATATCGCAACCTCTGTTTTTATCGAAAAGGGTAAAAAGGTAAAGCGTTGTGATGCTGCCGCTGCGGTTATCGAAAATTTTGAAAAGCTTTATATGAGATTTATAAAGGACGGAATCGAAAACATAACGGAAGAATATAAAGAAGTGTGTGCCACGCTCGGAAAGGATGTCGTTATTGTAAAAAACGGCAAAGAAGAAAGAGCTAAGGCGCTGGATATAACCTCGTCGGGAGAACTTGTCATCGAAAGTTACGGCAAAAGAAAGATAATATCCTCGGGAGAGGTATCGGTAAGAGGACTGTTTGGATATGTATAATATTTAAGCGTTGTTTTCTTAAATACTTTAAAAATTCTAATATTAAATGTGAATAATTTGTAAAAATTAGCACTCAAACGGAAAGAGTGCTAATTTTGTATTGACAAAATGCAATTTAAGTATTAAAATGGGTATTGTTAGAATTTTATTATTCATGATTCTACTATATTTATAAAATAACAGGAGTGATTACAAATGGCAAAGGGTAACATTTCAGTAAATTCTGAAAATATTTTTCCTATTATAAAAAAATGGTTGTATTCCGATAAGGATATATTTTTAAGAGAGTTGGTTTCAAACGGATGCGACGCAATAACTAAGCTTAAGAAGCTTGCAAACATAGGAGAGGCTTCAATTTGTGAGGATGAAAAGCTGAAGGTTGAGGTTATTGTAGATAAGGAAGCCAAGACGATTCAAATATGCGATAACGGAATTGGAATGACTGCGGAGGAAATCGACAAATACATTACGCAGATTGCATTTTCGGGAGCTTCCGATTTCCTTGAAAAGTACAAAGAAGAGGATAACAAGGACGGCGGAATTATAGGTCATTTCGGTCTGGGATTTTATTCGGCATTTATGCCTTCCTCAAGCGTACAGATTGATTCGCTTTCATATAAAGAAGGTTCAAAGCCGGCAAAGTGGTTCTGTGACGGAAGCATGGAATATGAATTAACCGAGGGAACAAGAACAGAAAGAGGTACAACGGTTACTTTGTTTATTGCCGAGGACAGTAAGGAATTTTTGGAAGAGTACACAGTAAGACAGATACTTAATAAATATTGCTCATTCCTTCCGGTAGAGGTATATCTGACTATAGTAAAACCGGAGGAAGAAAAGGCAGAAGAAAAGGATGTTGCCGAAAATACCGAAGGCAAAACAGAGGGTGATTCCGAAAACAAAGAAGTGAAGGAAAAGGAAGAACCGAAACCTATTAATAATACAACGCCTTTGTGGATGAAATCACCTAAGGATTGTACAGATGAGGAGTATAAGGAATTTTATACCAAAGTATTTATGGATTTCAACGAGCCGCTGTTCTGGATTCATTTAAATGTAGATTTTCCGTTTAATTTAAAAGGGATTTTGTATTTCCCGAAGTTAAATCATGAATTTGCTGTTAATGAGGGACAGATAAAGCTGTACAATAATCAGGTATTTGTAGCCGATAACGTAAAGGAAGTAATACCGGAATTTCTTATGCTTTTAAAGGGCACAATTGACTGCCCGGATCTGCCTTTGAATGTATCGAGAAGCTTTTTGCAGAATGACGGCTATGTTAAGAAAATATCGGCACATATTACCAAGAAGGTTGCCGACAAGCTTTGCGATCTGTTTAAAAACGAAAGAGAAAAGTTTGATACCTATTGGGACGATATAAATATGTTCATAAAATACGGCTGTATCAGAGATGAAAAGTTCTATGATAAAGTTAAGGACATTATGATTTACAAGGATATTGACGGAAATTACATTACCTTAAAGGATTATATAGGTGATAAAGAGGATAAAACCGTTTATTATATATCGGATGAAAATCAGCAGGCACAGTACATTAAGATGTTTAAGGAGCAGGGACAAAATGCCGTTATTATGCCTACAATGATTGACACACATTTTATGTCATATATTGAGGGCAAAGAACAGGGAGTTAAGTTCACAAGAATTGATTCCGATGTGTCAAAAAGCCTGACCGACGAAAATGAAAATTCCGAAGAAGAAAATAAGGCTATAAGCGAGCTGTTTAAAAAGAATATTAACAAGGAAGAGCTTAAGATTGAGGTTAAGGCTTTGAAGGATGCGAATATTCCGGCTATTATGACATTAAGCGAGCAGTCAAGAAGAATGCAGGAAATATATAAATCATACGGACAGCAGTTTGCAGGTATGAGCAATATGTTCCGTGATGACTATACTCTTGTATTAAATTCAAACAACGATTTGATTAAAAAAGTAAGCTCAATGGAAGAAGATACACAGAAAATGGTATGCGAACACGTTTACGATCTTGCAATGCTCTGCAACAAACCGTTGGACGCAGAGGGAATGACAAGATTTGTTGAAAGAAGCAATAAGCTTTTGGAAAAGCTTGTATAATATTTTAAATTAATAAATGTGCCGCCATAAGGCGGCGGAATGGGGGATAAAAATGGAAGTAAGAAATGCGTCAAATTCAAGGGATGTAAAACATTATACGACTGAAAGATTAAGAGAGGAATTTTTAATAAGCGACTTGTTCATAAAGGATAATATAAAAATGGTATACAGCCATATTGACAGAATTATCACCGGCGGAGCAATGCCCGTTGAAAAGGAAATCAAGCTTGAAGCGGGAAAAGAGCTTGCATCCGATTACTTTCTTGAAAGAAGAGAAATGGGATGTATAAATATCGGGGGAGAGGGAGTTATAACGATTGACGGAAAGGAATACGGCATGAATCCCAGAGACGGTATTTATATAGGCCGCGGAAACAAGGATATAACCTTTAGAAGTGCAGACAAAGAAAATCCTGCAAAGTTTTATATAAGCTCCTGCCCGGCTCATAAGGAATATCCTGTTGTGAAGATTGATATTACAAAGGCAAAAAAGGTTCCGTGCGGAGATGAAAAGGATGCAAACAAGAGAATAATAAATCAGTACATTCATCCCGAAGTTATGCAGAGCTGTCAGCTTGCCATGGGACTGACTCAGCTTTCGGAGGGTTCTGTTTGGAACACTATGCCCTGCCATACTCATGACAGACGTATGGAGGTATATCTCTATCTTGATATGGACGATGACAGCGTAGTTTTCCATATGATGGGAGAACCTCAGGAAACAAGGCATATAGTTGTACATAATGAAGAAGCGGTAATAAGTCCGAGTTGGTCAATTCACAGCGGCGTTGGTACGAGAGCATACTCTTTTATATGGGCTATGTGCGGTGAAAATCAGGAATTTGACGATATGGATCATGTAAAGACTTCTGATTTGATGTGATTTGGGAGAATAGGTATGTTAAAATTAGAGATAAAAGACAAAAACAATAATGTTCTTTTTTCGCAAAGCGGAAAAAAGATAAATGCGGAATATGACAAGGTATACTGTGAGGGAGATAAAATTATCATTACTATTTCCGACTGCGAATTTATAAAAGTCAAGCTTGAGGAAAGTCTTGCGGAGTCAATAATTTATGTGCCGGAGGGTGTGTTTGAGTATTTAATTCCGTTCGGTGAAAAAAGAGTTGCGTATAAAGAGGACGCTTGGACAAAGGAGCATAACACTATAGCTGTTTCGGAAGCGGAGAATGAAGAGATATATTCGTACAGAAATATTGCTCTTAACAGCACCTCGAAAAGATACGAAAAAAGATATTTCCCATATGCAGAAGCAAACCATGTAACACGAGATGAGGCATGGTTTGAGGAAAGAAATTCGATTGATGGATGTATTAATCAGGACGGACACGGAGCTTATCCGTTTCAGTCATATGCCGGAGGAGCAAGAGAGGATATTGAGTATTATCTGCATTTTGGAAAAAAGGCTGAAATTGATAAAATAATATTCTATTTAAGAGCCGATTTTAAGGATGATCATGATACTTATTGGAAATCTCTTGATATTGAGCTTTCGGACGGTACAAAAATTCCGGTGACTTTTGAAAAGAGCAATAAAGGGCAAACGTTTGAATTTGACAGAAAATATGTGACTGACAGCATACATTTGACGAATTTTAAACAGGCGGCGTTCCCGCTTTCATGGGCGGCATTAACACAAATTGAAGTTTACGGAAAACTTTTGAAATAAATATGGAAAACCAAGAAAGGAAAATAAAATGAACGTAGCATTTTTCCTGAAACCTAAAAATGAAGTGTCATACCTTCTTGACGATTTTTCGGTTCGTCAGGGACTTGAAAAAATGTGCTTTCACGGATATACGGCGATACCTGTACTCGATAAAGATGGGCATTATCTTACAACAATCAGCGAAGGCGATTTTTTATGGTATATTATAAGGGGAGAAAATACCGAGGAAAATCATGTCGAAATAAAGACCGTTGAGGGAGTAAAAATCAGGGATATTATGAAATCCGACAAAAATCCTCCGGTAAAAATAACCGCGACAATGGAGGAGCTTTTCCTGAAAGCAATGGATCAGAATTTTGTGCCTGTTGTTGATGACAGAGGATTTTTTATCGGTATAGTTACAAGACGTGACTTAATTAAATATTTTTATGCCAATTCGGAATATTAAAATATTCCGAAAAAACGCCCGATTTTGCGGGCGTTTTTCTATGTTTGGATTTATATTTATAATGCGCGATAAGACATAATACGTTATTCGATGTTTGATTAATTATTCATCGGCTAAAAATTCCGTCGGATCAAGGTATTTGTCGTTACACAAAAGTTCAAAATGAAGATGAGGGTCGGTTGAAAAATCGCCTATCGATTCGGAACCTATTTTTCCTATAAGAGTTCCTTCTTCAACGCTGTCGCCTACAGATAATTCAATTTGGTCGGACAAATTTGCATAAACGGTTATATATCCGTTTTGATGATCTATTTTAACGTTTTTGCCGAGAGTGTTGTCATAAATATCCGTAACAACGCCGGGAGCAGCGGCATATATGGCGGAATCCTTATCACATGAAATGTCAATTCCGTCATGAGTTCTCCAATCTGACAAAATTTCGTTATAAATTAAATTATCACCGGAGAATGAGTAAACAACAGAGCCTTCAACCGGCATTTTAAGCTTAAATTCTTCAACCTCAAGATTTTTCGAAACGGCTGTTCCCTCCGATAAAGAATTATTTTCGGAGGCATTATCTTCTTCTTTATCGGTTTCATATACTGTTTTGGTTTCACCTTCCGTAACCGTAACCGATGAAAAATCATTGTCATAATCGTAAGAAAGATCGGGAGCTATATCAGATATGTCACTCTCGGCAATTTTTTGGACTGAATCTGTATTTTTGTTAATATCCTGCTTGTTTCCGGCATAGCCTATTGCCGCTATAACAAGAGCACAGCAGCACAGGGCTATGTATAACCCACCTTTTGTAAATTTAAACGGTTTTTTATTTTTCAATTTTATCATCCTTTCGAATTACTGTAATTATTTTGAGTATTTGTTTGTTTTTAGTATTGCCGCAATGCTATAGAATATACACTCGAATGTAAAAAATTACAAAATAATTAAGTTTAAACTATTAAAAAAATATTTGCATAAGATAGAATAAACAGTTTAAATCGTTTTAAATATATCGGACATAATATTGATATGGGAAGCGCGTAAATCGACTTAAAATGAGTATTTTCGGACTTATGAAGGGTGTTGAAACAAGCAGAATCGAACATATAATTTTTTGTTCCGGAGGCAAATTTTCAAATGTGACGAAAATGTTTAGTTTTTTTATGGAATTTTAACAAATTTTTATTTTGTGTTACATAAGAAAAAATACGATTTTAGCTATTGTTTTTAGTCGTTTCTTGTGATACAATATAGTCATATGTAAAGTAATAATAAATTATATGATAAAAGGAGTAAATAACCAATGAATTCTGCATATGCGTATTTGCAGTTATACCGTTTATTTGACGATGTTACACCTATAAAAGCCGACTGCGGACAGCTTTGTGACAGAATATGCTGTCGAGGGGAGGACAGCGGAATGTATTTATTTCCGGGGGAATTAAATGTTTACAGGCTGCTCAATCCGTCATGGTCCGAAATTGAGGAATCCGATTTTGAATATGAATTTGACGGGAGAACAGAGCGCGTCCCGATACTTTTTTGCAACGGTAACTGCGACAGGTATCAAAGACCGCTTGCCTGCAGGATTTTTCCGTTGACTCCTTATTTAAATAAAGAAGGCAAAATCGAGGTTATTATTGATCCGCGTGCAAAATCAATGTGTCCTCTTGCAAAGGGACTTAATATTGATGAGTATTCACCTTTGTTTGTGAAAAATATTCGCAAATGCTTTAATATTTTAACCAAGAATAAAAAAGTTTATACATTTTTGGATACATATTCAAGGCAGCTTGATGAATTAATGAAATTCTATGATTAATCTAAAAGGAAGGTTTAATATAAATGAGCACAACAATAAATAATAAAGAAAACAATATATCTCAATACGAAAAAGAAGATGTATATACCTATAAACCGAGGAACAGAAACACAAATAATTCAAAAAACAATAAAGTATCGGAAAAGAAAGATAAAAAAATAAATAAAAAAGCAATAATAATACCGGCTGCCGCTGTTGCAGTATTTCTGCTTGCTTTTGCGGGATATTCCGTTGCACTTCCTCAAAATGAAGTCGCTGATAATGTGTATGTTGCAGGTGTTGATTTGGGCAAAATGAACAGCAAAGAGGCAAGAGAAGCTATTTTCGGAGTGTTAAACGAGGATGATATTTTTACTGTTGTGTCCGGAGGAAAAAACGCACAGATTTCCGCGGAGGAAATAAGCCTTAAAGTAAATACGGACGAAACGGTTAACAATGCAATGGGTGTCGGAAAAAATTCCAATCCTTTTAAAAATTCATTTGACAGAATCAGATTGAAATTTTCAAAGGTTGATATACCGTTGATACTGAGTTATGATGAGGATGCGCTTCATAAGGTACTTTTTGATTTCGGTACAACAATAAACGGAGAGTCAACCGAACCGCAATATGAATTCGGAGATGATTATGTTACGATTATACCCGGAACACCGGGACAGAATCACGATACCTCAGCGGCACAGGAGGAGTTTATAAATGCCGTTTCCATGGGCAAGAAGGATGATATAGCGGTTACTCTCAATTATGCACAGATTCAAAAGCTTGATACCGATACGGTTTATAATGAGCTTGTAAAGGAGCCTAAGGAAGCTTCATATGAAAAAAATGATGAGGGAAAAATTATCGTAAAGGAACATTCGGTAGGTGTAAAGCTTGATAAGTCGAAGCTTGATGCTGCCGTAAAAGAGGTAAATGAAGGCAGAGAAGCAAAATGCGAAGCAGAGATTATTAAGCCGTCAAAAACAAAGGAAGATTTGGAAGCAAATCTTTTTTCAACGACTCTCGGAACGTATACAACCGATTTTTCGAATTCGTCCGCAAACCGTGCCCATAATGTAAAAAAAGCATCTGATTCCATTGACGGAGTTATCCTGATGCCGGGCGATTCCTTCTCATATAACAATACAATAGGAAATCCGTCATTGAAAAACGGATATAAGGTTGCGTCTGTGTTTGAAAACGGAAAAAGCGTAGAGGGAGTAGGCGGCGGAGTATGCCAGGTAAGTTCCACGCTTTACAGTGCCGTGCTTTATGCCGATTTGAGCGTTACCGAAAGACATAATCACTCACTGCCTGTTGCATATGTTCCCAAAGGGCAGGACGCAACGGTTTCATACGGCTCTCTTGATTTTAAATTTAAGAACAGTACAGATTATCCGATTAAAATATCTTCAAAGGTCAACGGAAGAAAGCTTACCGTGTCCATTATAGGAGGTAAATATTCCGATAACAGAAAGGTTGAGCTTAATCATCAGCTTGTATCGACAATAGCCCCGACAGAAAAACAAACCGAGGACAGCTCGCTTGCGGCAGGAACAAAGAAGGTTGTATCTTCGGGTAAAAACGGATATGTTGTTGATACCTATAAAACAGTATATAAAAACGGAAGCAAGGACAGCTCAAAAAAGATTACAAGAAGCACATATAAAATGACTCCTTCCGAAGTGATAATCGGTACCGGAACAAACACTAATATCGATAATAATACCATTGTTGCTCCTCCCGCAGACAACAGTGCGAATGTCGGAACGGTCATAGGTATGCCTGATGAAAGCAGTGTTCCGAGCTCATCTTCGGATGAAACTGTTGAATTGCCCGAACAAACAGCACAGGATACAACGGAAAATACGGCTGAAAACAATTAACGGAAGAATAATTAAAAAAGCCGCATATTAATGTGGCTTTTTTAGAATATGTGTTGAAGTAAAAGAATTTCAAACAGCGAAAAATTAAATTTATATTAATTTATAAAAATAATATTGATTTTAATTCTGATGTTTGATATAATAAAATATCTAAAGGAACGCTTTTTATATATTTTCATATTATATAATAGTTTCAAAGTGAAAAACGTGCGGCAAAGTCTGTATAACAGAACAGGGCAGAACCGATAGACCTAAGTGCCGGCATATTTTTCATAGCGATGTTTCTATTGATGATTAATATGAAAATAAGGAGGGGTGTTCTGTATGAGCAGCTTGGTTGTCAAGGGCGGCAGCAGACTTGAAGGAGAAATAGACATACAGGGTGCAAAAAACGATGTGTTGCCTATCCTTGCCGCAACGATAATAAACGGCGGAAAAAACATAATTTATAATTGCCCGGATCTGCGTGATGTTAATATCACTGTTGAAGTGCTGAAAAATCTCGGCTGTACCGTAACAAAACAGGGAAGAATACTTGTAGTCGATTCATCGGATATAAAGGGATATACAATTCCCGATACATTAATGCGTCAAATGCGTTCTTCCATTATTTTTCTCGGAGCGATAATTTCGAGGTTTAAAAAGGCTGTGGTTTCAATGCCGGGAGGATGTGAAATAGGAAACAGACCTATTGATTTGCATTTAAAAGCTCTAAGACAATTGGGAGTGAATATAACCGAATCACACGGGTACATAAACTGTGAAGTTGATAAACTTGAGGGAGCAAATATACATCTTGATTTTCCGAGTGTGGGTGCAACGGAAAATATTATGCTTGCAGCCTGCACTGCCGACGGTATAACTACCGTTACAAATGCGGCGCGCGAACCGGAAATTGTGGATCTTGAATGTTTTTTGAACAGAATGGGTGCAAAAATTTCGGGAAGCGGCAGCGACGTAATAAGAATCGAGGGAGTAAAAAGACTGTACGGAGTCGAACACACTATAATACCGGATCGTATTGCGGCTGCAACATATTTATCATGCGCGGCTGCAACAAAAGGACAGTTAATTGTAAGGCATGTTAATTCATGGCATATGGACGCAATGACAGCGGTTTTGAAGGAAATGGGATGTAAGATTTATGATGAAAAAAACAGAATTATATTATCTTCTCCAAACGGAAAATTAAAATCGGTTAAGCGTATTGTTACTATGCCGTATCCGGGATTTCCCACCGATATACAATCTCCTTTTATGTCCCTTTCGGCAATTGCCGACGGAACAAGTGTGTTTGTCGAAAATATATTTGAAAACAGGTATCAGCACGTTGAAGAACTTGTAAGAATGGGTGCTGATATAAAGGTTGACGGCAGAATTGCCGTTGTGCAGGGAGTTAATAAACTAAGCGGTGCAAGGGTTGTTGCCAAAGATTTGAGAGGCGGAGCGGCACTTATTGCGGCGGCTCTGTCGGCGGAGGGTGTGACAACGGTTGAAAACGTAAAATACATTGACCGCGGATATGAATGTATTGAAAAATATCTGTCATTATGCGGCGCAAATATTAAAAGAGAGGAGTAAGAATAATGGACCAAAGATTAAATACAAACGGTATAAATGATATACAAAAACGTCACTTGCAGCGTCAGCTTAACCGAAAACGTGCAATGAAGAGAAGAAGAATTATTTTTTATACCGTTTTGATTATTATAGTTTTGTCGGTATTGCTTTTCTTTACTCCGATTTTTAATATAAAAAAGATAGATATAACCGGAAATGTAAGGATAGAAACGCCTCAGATAAAACAAGCTATAGGCAGCGTTGAGGAGGATAATCTGTTCCTGCTCAATACAAAAAGAATTGCGGCAAATATCGAAACACTGCCATATGTAAACAGTGTAAAAATCGAGAAGAAGATTTTTCCTGTTGGGCTAAATGTGGAAATAGTCGAATGTGAGCCGATAGGATATATTTCATACGGTGAAAAGTTTGTTATACTCGATAAGAATTTAAAGGTTTTGGAGATTAGTGATTCGGCTTTTGAAAATCTTTTCGTAATAACCGGCATATCTGTAACTTCGGCAGAAGAAGGTGCTGTCATTGCTTCCGATGATCAGGAAAAGCTCAATGAGATTATTCAGTGTGTTATTACCGTTTCGGAACAGGAGATAGCACAGAGCATTGGAAGCATGGATTTTACCGACATGTCAAATATAACTTTCAATTATGAAAATCGTTTGGACGTAATATGCGGAAGTTCGCTTGATTTTCCGAAAAAAATCAGTATGTTTAAAAAGGCATTGAGTTCCCCTAAGCTTACGGATAATTCAAGGGGAACAATTGATCTTTCGGTGTCCGGAAAGGCTATTTATACCCCATAACACTAAAAACATACCAAAATTTTATGAATATAAAGTAAATTTTTAATAAAAATAAAAAATTTTTTAAAATACTATTGAATTAATTGAAAAAATATAGTACAATGTAATATATATGTCAGGTGATAATGGAATATTTATGAATTGTGTATACCTGATACGGATAATTGTAAGGAGGAGTATACTTATGAGTAATATAGAATTGGAAATTGATCAGACACAGCCTGCCGATGGTGCGAGAATCAAAGTAATAGGAGTCGGCGGCGGCGGAAACAATGCTGTTGACAGAATGATTGAAGCCGGAGTTGATAAGGCGGAATTTATCGCTGTTAATACCGATTTACAGCAATTAAAGACAGTTAAAGCACCGACAATTATTCAAATTGGTACAAGACTTACTCAAGGGTTAGGCGCAGGCGCAAAACCTGAAATTGGAAAGAAAGCAGCCGAAGAAACCGAAAGCGAAATAAAAGAGATTATGAAGAATACAGAAATGGTATTCGTAACTGCCGGCATGGGCGGCGGAACAGGTACGGGTGCTGCTCCTGTCATTGCGAAAATCGCAAAAGAAATGGGTATACTTACGGTTGCGGTTGTTACCAAACCATTCTTCTTTGAAGGACCTCAAAGAATGAAAAATGCTCAGGCCGGTATTGAAGAACTGAGCGCCAATGTTGACGCTATTGTGACAATTCCCAATGACTTACTGTTGAAAACCGCTGATAAGAAAATTTCAATAAAGGATTCTTTCAAGCTTGCCGACGAGGTTTTAAGACAGGGCGTAGAGGGTATTATTGAGGTTATTGCTCAAAACGGTATTATCAGCTGTGATTTTGCGGATGTTACAACAATAATGAAGGATTCCGGCGTTGCTCATATGGGTATCGGTATCGGAAAGGGAGAAAATGCAGCACAGGATGCTGTAAGAGCAGCTATAGAAAGTCCGTTGCTTGAGACAAGCATTGCCGGCGCTCAAAATGTGTTGCTTAATATTACAGGCGGTTCTGAATTCTCTTTGGTTGATATGGGTGAAGTTTCAAGCATTGTCAGAGAAATGGTATCACAGGATGCAACTATTATTGTCGGTACGGCAGTAGATGAAAATATGAAGGATGAAATCAAGGTTACTCTTATTGCAACAGGATTGAATGCAAACCAGAAACGCACACAAAAACCTGATTTTAATACAAAGACCGACAGTTCATCTGCATCGGCATCATCACCTGTTTCGGAAAGAAGATTCCCTTCTTTTACACCGCCGGAAGATGATAATGATGTTTTTGTAAGAACAGTAAAGCCGGGAATGGATAACTTGAATGTTCCTTCATTTTTAAAGAAAAACAAGTAATGATTTTGAAGTAATATTCTGTTTATACAGTCTAAATACAAATAGTTAAATTAAAACCCTAAATTTTTAGGGTTTTTCTCTTTGAAAGGATTGATTTGATTTATGATTACTTTAGATAAAAAAACTACAGTTTTGTTTTATGGAGATTCTATAACCCATGGAGGACGTCTGCAATCAATGGACGGCAACCATATTATAGGGCATGGCTATCAAAGCATTATTGCTTCAAAGCTTGGATTTGATAATATTGAGAATATGCCTAAATTTATTAATAAAGGAGTAAGCGGTGACAGTATTGCTCAAATGTATGCGCGTTTAAACTACGATGTTATTAAAAATAAGCCTGATATAATAAGCATACTTGCCGGTATAAATGATGTTGGTAAGGGGTTGGGAATGCCTTATAAAATGACAACAGATAAATATATCGGTATATTTCAGATGATGATTAATGATATAAGAAAATTGCTTAAAAATACAAAAATTATTATATGCGAGCCGTTTTATCTTGAACTAAATTGCTTTGAAAACCCTTATGAAAATACGCCGTATGCATTATGCGAACCGTATTTTAATCCGGGTTTTGTTCAGGAAAACAGAGAAAAAATGCTTGAGATGAGAAAAGAAATAACATATATGCAGCAGGAATTAAAGAAATTTGCTCAGAAAAATGAGTGTATATATGTTCCGCTGCAAGAAGAATTTATAAAGGCATCTGAAAAGGCAGCACCTGAATATCTTATTTGGGATACTGTACACCCGACGATAGTGGGACATGAATTGATTGCAAGAAAATGGCTCGAAGTTGTTGAAAAAGAATTTAATAAATAAAGTTGTTAACAATAAAAGCTTTACGGATGATACGGAGGATAAATTTAAATGAAAAAAGGCTCGGTTTTTATAATTTCAGCCGGAATTTTGTGGGGGACAATGGGACTTTTTGTTCGTACATTTACTGAAAAATTCGGCTTCACATCGGGACAGGCATCTACAATGCGCATAATTTTTGCTGCGGCAATGCTTGCATTATTTCTTTTGCTAAAGGATAAAAAGCTTTTTAAAATAAAGCCTCGTGATATATGGATATTTGTTTGTCTGGGTTTTTTCAGTATATACTGCATGGCAAATTTTTATTTCAAGTCTATGAGCAGCGGAACCTCCATGTCAATTGCGGCTATTCTTCTTTATACTGCGCCGGTAATGGTAATGCTTGTATCATGTTTGCTTTTCGGTGAAAGGTTTACCAAGAGAAAGCTTGCGGCACTATTGAGTGCATTTGCGGGATGTATATTTGTTTCATTG
>JAXEIW010000171.1:0-2187 GCA_034101885.1 Clostridia bacterium
AAATTTTTCATGTAAAATTAAAGATTTTACACGGTTCGCATTGATAAAGTCTGCTGAAATAAATATTTGGGGAACAAAATATTTATTCATGGTGCAAGGTTTTTTGCAAAAACGCACAAAACCCTTGCACCCACACAATTCCGAAACGCTTGTAACGCTATGCGGCTGCGTTTCATAATTGTTCAGCAGTCATTAAATACAGTAATTTTAATAGTGCGTTTTCGTGCGGAAATAAAAATTGTGCCGTACCAAAGTTTATTTCTGTTTTTTTGTTACCTTAAGCCATGCAATTTTTTTATTAATGAGTACAAGCGCATCTTCCGGATTTTCCGCATTTGCAACAGCCTGTTCCATAGGGCATACTCCGTTTCCCTCTCTGTTTTGAATATACGCAGCCTTATTGTCATATGAGTATTCAATGCCATAGCGTTTCAGCGTATTGCAGGCAGCTTCACTGATTACCTCTGCAAAAACCTCTTTAACTCCAAGCATTGCGAAAAGAAATGCGGCACCGTTTCCTATAACCTTATCGGCAGCCGAATAATCTTTGTAATTTTTTTTCGATTCGATAAGGCTTATAAGAGGCTTAACTCCATGTTCCTCAGAAATTACAATGTCATCGTTTTTGCAAAAAACACATGTTGCTTTTTCTTTAATTAATACTTCTTTTGCTTTTATAATATCCTTGTTCATTCGTTTATCCTTTTTGTAAAATCCTTCATCATTTCGGAAATTTTAATTTGCTGGGGGCATACAGCTTCACAGCTTCTGCATCCTACACAGGCGCTTGGTTTTTCATCATCGCTCATTGCCGCCAATGCCATAGGTGCAATAAAGGCAAAATCAACGGTAAAGCAATGCTCGTTGTACAAATCTATTAAATAAGGAATATCCAAATGCTTTGGACAATGACTTGTACAGTAGTGACAAGCTGTACACGGAAGCGATGTTTTGTTTGTCATATGATCTCCCATATTTATTAAAAGCTTCATTTCTTTTTCATTAAGGGGCTTTTCCTCCGAAAATGTTTCTATATTTTCCGTAAGCTGTTTTTCATCGGACATACCTGACAAAATCATGGTTACTCCCGGAATTGACTGCAAAAATCTGAATGCCCATCCCGGTGCACTTTCCTCGGGACGTTCTTCTTTCAGCCTTTTTATGTACATATCATCAAGCTTTGCCAGCTTTCCGCCTCTTAAAGGCTCCATTACCCATATTGGAAGATTATACTCTTTTAACAGCTCAATTTTTCCTTTTGCGTCCTGAAATTCCCAATCTATATAATTCAGCTGAATCTGACAAAATTCCATGTCCTTGCCGTAAGCTTCCAGAAATTTTCTCATCGTTTCAATTGTTCCGTGTGCCGAAAATCCCAAATGACGTATACGTCCGTTTTTCTTTTGCTCGATAAGATAACTGTATGTATTATATTTTTCGTCATCAAGATATTGATTTATGTTCATTTCGCATACATTGTGGAACAAATAAAAATCAAAATAATCAACCTGACATCTTTTAAGCTGATTTTCAAAAATTTCTTCAACCTTACCGAAATTACTTACATCATATCCCGGAAATTTTGTTGCAAGATAAAATTTATCTCTCGGATATTTTTTCAATGCTTTTCCCATAAAAGGTTCGGACTTACCGGAATGATACCCCCATGCAGTATCAAAATAATTAACTCCCGCATTAATTGCTTCATCAACCATTTTCTGCGCAGTTTCTTCATCAATATTGCCGTCATTTCCGTCATTCAACGGCAATCTCATGGTTCCCAATCCAAGCATTGATAAATTTAATCCTTGAAAATCACGATATATCATTTTTTCTTTCCTCCTGTACTTTAAACGCATTGTATATATTTTACAAATATATTATACTACAATGTGTATATCCCGTGCAAGCTATTTATTAAAAATTAATATATTTGTTACATAATGACTGCTGAACAATTATGAAACGCAGCCGCACAGCGGCTTACAAGCGTTTCGGAATTGTTTTGGTGCAAGGATTTTGTACATTTTTGCAAAAAATCTTTGTACTATGAATAAATATTTTGCTACCAAAATATTTATTTCAGCAGACTTTATCAATGCGAACTGTGTAAAATCTTTGATTTTACACGAAAAATTTTGACAATAGTCATAATTTTTCTAAATGCGATTGAAAATCGCATTTATT
>JAXEIW010000172.1:0-16544 GCA_034101885.1 Clostridia bacterium
CTTCCTTTACCGTTTCAATATCAATCGGCGCGATAATTCCCTGATTAACCAAAGGTTCCCAGTTTGAAATGTCGTTAATAAGCATTACGTCCGGAATATCCTTTGAGGCAAACATTGTGGCAAGCTTGTCATAATAGCTTGCAGCAAAGCCTTTCGCCACGATTTCCACATTATACTTTTCCTCAAGATACTGCTCAACAGGCGTATTGTCGTTGATTGCCACGGAATTGGCTATGGTTATAACCGGTTTTCCGTCCTCTGTAACGTTACCGGTTTTTTTGTTTCCGCAAGCTGACAAAAGCGAAACAAGCATTACCGCCGATAAGCCTGCCGATGTTATTTTATATAGTTTTCTCATATAAATCCTCCGTTCCGCATCTGTAGATGATGCAAATAATTTTAAACAAATGTAAATAATACCGATTTTAAATACTAATATGTCAAAATACTTCTTTTCTAAAAGACCAATGTGAATTATTTATCTTCCGCATTGTTAAAGCAATCATAAAATCTGTTTACCGTCAACACGGCTTCCGCTCTGTTTGCGTTTGATTGAGGATTGAAGCAGTTATTTTCATCACCTCGAATAATTCCGTATTTTTTTGCTATATTTATATATTTTACATACTTTTCCGATATTTCACTCATGTCCGAAAATCCGGCATTTTCCGCAGCAATGTTTAGAGAATGTTCCTTATTCATAACAGCTCTTGCAATTACACACGCCATTTCCTCTCGTGTAATTGGTTTTTCGGGGTTTATTTTTCCGTCTGAAATCATACTGTCATCTATAAGCGCATTTGTATAAGCCGTCTGAACATAATCGGCATACCACATATTCTCTGTAACATCTTTGAAATTATTTTTGTAAGCCACCTTGTCAAAGCCTGCCGCTTTAACAACAAATCCCAAAAATTCAGCTCTTGATACGGTTTTGCCGGGAGAGAATATTCCAAATCCCGTGCCGCTGGTAATGCCCTTTTTATATGCGGCATTAATCTCATCAGCCGCCCATTCAAATCCTTCAAGATCATTAAATGTTACATCTGAGCTGCCCGTTTGAGATGAAATCATATTTTTGTATTCCAATGTGTCACCTTCATCGGTCGGTTCATCATCGATGTAAATATAATTTTCGTTTCCCTGCGGCACATTTACATCGATACCGCTTGAAATATTAGCAGATTTTAAATCCCTCACAATAATTCCGTTTGCAGATGTTCCTCCGACCGATATTCCATATTTAGCATTTTCCGCATAAGCATTTTCAATAATTATATTTGAAATGTCCCCTTTCTTATCATCTGTAGCAGGGATTAAATTGAAGTTAAATGCACCTCCCGCATCAAACAGTTTACCGTTTGGATCACACACAATCTTGATATTTCTAAGTTCCTGGTCATATCCGATAATACCGGCAAACTTTCCGTTTCCTTCAGTTCTGAAATTATTAAGATATACACCCATTAAGCCCTTTCTTCTTTCAAATATCGACGGCACAGAACCCGATATTTCACAATTTCTGAACGAAAGAAAATACCCGAATGAGAGTCTGTTAGCGCTTGGCACAGACGTATTATGAGTATTTAAAGCTGTTGTATTATGTGCTTTAATAGAATCGGCAACACAGTCATATCCGAGCCCATAGAAAGTACATGCTATTCCTCCTCCATTAATTTCAGCTTTATATACCGTTGTTCTGTCATTAGGGCAAACAAAAGTAAATATACTTGAAGAATCCGGTTTTATATCCCAAGGCTTATCCACCTCAAACCATCTGCCCTCGGGATCAAAGCTTTTAACAGCCCTTAATTGTCCGACGCCTCTGCCGCCCATTATACAAACCGCAAGGTATGAATTTCTTACAGTCTGTGCATATGACAACGTACTGTCACCTATTGCGGGGCCTAAGCTGTAGGTATATATTTTATCATCCGTTGATGAAAGGACCTTTCCGAAGCCGAATTGTGCATTAGGCGTTTCGGAGCAAAAACATTCGGAATCTCCCCAATATCCGAGTCCGTTTATGCTGCAGTCTTCCCAATGTATATATGAACGTCCGAAAAAGCCGTGTGTATTTACCTCAGTATTGTAACCCCCTGTTCCATAGTCACCACTCGGCACTTCGGAAGGATATTCTGTAACGTGTTCTATGTGCATATTGGTTTCAAATGTATATCTCGCACCCGAAAACAAAAGTCCTGCGGCAAAATTAAATATGCTGTTATTGTAGTATACATATTCATTTATATAAGCACAAGGCATACCGTTTGCCATTCTTATATAGCAATCCTGAACCGTATATCTTTCTTTCATAATGGTATCTATTTCGGCTTTTGAAAACTGTTTTTTATTATCTTTATAGATATTTAACTCAATATTCATACCTTTCATGAATATTCTGGTTGCCGTTCTTTTTTTCTGGTCATGAGCGCTGCTCCATGCATTACCGTGCCATATTCCGGTAGGATGATATGTATCGTCAGGCACTTTTATTGTAAAATAAGCCATTCCGTATAAACCTATTGTTTGTCCGTCGCCGGTAGATTCGGCTATATGGTTTCCGTCCGCTCCGTTATAATAAAGAACCGTACCGTCAGTGCTTTGTCCCAAAAGCACAACTCCGGCATAAAGCGGCAAAGTCTTGTCATAATAATACGTTCCGTCAGGAATATAGACAACACCTCCGCCTGCATCGTGCGCAGCATTTATAGCTTTTTCAAACGCATCAAAATCATTTTTCTTATCACTGTTATTTGCTCCGTAGTCAAGAACATTGAATCTTTTGTCCCATTTGAAATCTGCCACCCACGCAAGACCGAGTCCAATCGGATCATCACAGGGTTCAAGCACGGTCAAAGTCTGTCCGCTTTCGGTTCCCGTCCACGAAAGTCCTCCGTTATTTGTAACTTCTACCTCATATGTTCCGAGAGGAGTAGAATTATTTACACAGAAAGTGACCGAATAAGGCGTTACCTTTGTAACCTCCTGTACATATGTGTTTCCGTTTTCATCTTTCAATCTGATTGCCGTAGAATGATTTTCGAAATTAATCTGTCTTAAATCAAGATTTCTTCCCGATATTTGAATTGACATTCCCGGTCTGACCTCATACTCTGAAATAAAATTAATTCTTGATTCATTCAAAGTATACGGCTTACTCCAGCCATATTCATTTTTTACCCATATACTGTAAAGCCCTGCCGGAGTGGTTTTCGGCATCTTTACTGTAAGGAACTGGCTGTTTAATTCGTCCCTCTGAACAACTTCTAAAGTAAATGCGTTTTCGGGCGGCTCAGCCGGTGTATTCTCATTTCCCTCGAACTTATATGCTTTAACCTCAACATTCTCCGAAAAGCCTTCACCCGTTACGGAAATCAACTCGTCATACTTTATGGCGTCTGACATTTTCAATATAAACGGTTTATCTTCATACGGTTTCAGTTTAACCGTAAATTCTTTCTTTTCACTCACACCTTTTGAAAAACCGGCAGTATAATTCTGATCGGCAACAGCATATATCTTAAAAGTATCCGCAACGTCCAAAGGATATTCAAAAACTGCATTGCCTGAGCTGTCAGTTTTTGCCTCGCCGATAAAAGCATCCATATATCCATAATCCACAAACGAACCGTCCAGCATAAATTTAACTGTCGCGTCCGCAACCGGAACCGTTCCCGCTTTCACGTTTGCCTTTAAAACAACCTTATCTTCCGCTGTATATACACCCTTATCTATTCCGCTGAGCTCGATTGCAATTTCGGCTGTTTTGGGAGTTACATATGTAAAAGTCTTGCTTTTTGAAAATCCGTCAATTCCATACTTATATAATATGTAATCATACTTAGTATTGCCGTTTGTTGAAAAATCTTTATAAGCTTTTTCTCCACCCTCAAGCTGGCAAATCTGCTGTGTCGTTTCGCCGTCACTTCGTATAAGATAATATCTATCAGCCTCTTTACTGTCATCTATTGTAACAGTAACATTATTTTCCTGCTTGTCAAGAGCAACGTCAAGAGATGTATTGTTTTCCTTTACGCTGTCAAAGAAAAACGAAGAAACAGTATTCTGACGACCGTCTGTCAATATTCTTAAAACAAAGCTTCCTTTAACTCTGAAACTGACATAATTCCCGTTTGCGGCAGGCTGTTTATTAAATTTTTTTGAATATATAACTTTTTTTGCAGCCGCATCCATGAACTCATATACTACACTTCCGGTCGGATTTTCATGCCCGTATACGCTGAAAATTTTTTCTTCGTTATCATTCAATGTAAACTCAAATTTACACATACCGCTGTGCATAGGATCGCCTGTTCCACCATTTGCAAAAGCTATTGCTGACACCTGAAATCCGTCCGATGTTTTCTCGGCAGGCATTGCAATGCTGTTTCCTCCAACATTTCCGTTAACGCTCAGAAGTCCATCAGAATTTGTTACCTTCAGACTTTTTATTGCGTTTCCTCCGATAAGATCATAGCTGTTTAACGGTATATACGGTCTTGAAAGCTCCTTGAGACTGTTTTCGCCGTTAATCTCACGATAAAGATATCCCAGCAATGCATAACCATCACTGCCGTATTTTCCCTCCCACTGATTTTGCGTCTTTGTATCCTGTCCGAGATACACAAACGGTGAACTTGTTTCTTCCGCATTAACGGTAGCCGGAAAAATTCCAAGTATCACAGAACAGATTATTATCAGTGATTGAATCCTTTTGATTAATTTCATATAAGCACCGCCTTATAATTATTATTTGATTATATTTTAGCATTACTGTTTGTGAATTGCTACACATATCTCACAAGATACTTAAAAAAACACAACATTTCTCACGCCTATATTGACTTTTCTGTTTTTCTTTGATAGAATATTTTTGAAGCAAAAGAAATTTTGAAAGGAATATATTTATGATAAACAAAAGCAATCAGTTCAGTAAAGATTTGTTTGAGAAAAAAGAATCCGGTCAATTTGCCATGGAGACACGCCATTTAACAAGTGATATTATTGATATACCTATTTATCATTACCATAATTTTTATGAGATTCTATATTATTACGAAGGCATACGCGGCTGCACTGTAAATAACGCTTCCTCTATTCTCAACAAGAATACAATAGCGTTTATTTCTCCGTATAAGCTGCACAAAACGTATATAATTAATCAAAAAGGCTCCAAACGCATACTTATTAACTTTTCATATGATTTTATAAAAGAGCTTAACGACAAATATAATCATATTTTGCTTGAATGCTTCAGCTCACCTAAAAGTATTATAACATTCAGCGATGACACTGCCGATACAATATGCGGCTTATTTCAAAATATGCTTTTTGAATACAATCAAACAACGGATGATTTTTCACAGCCGTATATTCAAACTCTCCTTGTACAGCTGTTACTGATTGCGTCAAGAACCCAAAAAAATTCCGATTTGAAAATTCCAAACATTTCTGCATCTCCTTATTATTCCGTAATTATGAATATAGCAGAATATATAAAAAACAACTTTACTCATCAAATTTCATTAGATTCCCTTTCCAAACAATTTTGTATTTCTAAAAATACTATTTCAAGGGAATTTAAGCACATAATGGGTGTTTCATTTGTGGAACATATAAACAATCTTCGTATAAACAACGCTCAAAAACTCATCTTAAATTCCGACCAATCCATAACCTCAATTGCATACGAATGCGGATTTGAAACACTGGTACATTTTGAGCGCGTATTCAAAAGGCAAATGCAAATATCCCCAAGAGAATATGCAAGAAAAAACAGAATTAAGCTGTAAAAATTTAAAGATATTTGCATATTCCAAATAAACAATAAATAAATTATAATTCATGCTTTTATCAAAAAATTATCGGGCAGAATCTCCGACTCCTGCCCGACAATCAGCCACTGTTTTTTTGTCTGAATTTTCAAACGATTAATAGATACTTATATGTTTTCTCCGTATTCTTGTTATTATCCGACTTGACATCATGGCAAAATCCCGTTCTTTAGTTTTTCGTAATTTTATCAATCCGGATATTCTAAAATTCTTCTGTTTTCATTATACTTATAATCAAATCCCGGGTGGCCATGTTCATTATTTATAGTATCTCTTACAAATTCAGTTTCGGGAATCGGATCCCAATCCGCCATATCTCCGCGGGCGGTATCTCTTATTATTGAAGCTCTGCTCTCACCTATTTCATTTTCTGCCGTGACATAATATTTTACATCGTTGCTTTGTATCATGTCCGAAAAAGCGGTTTTTGTTCCGCTGTATATTTTTTCTGTATTATTGTTTTCATTAATGCGATACAAGTTATATGCCTTTACACCTAACTGTTGTCCCCATGAAATATCAATGAATTCACTGTGCCTTGTAACAAGCACGCCTTCGACTCTTTCCGGAGGTTTCTTTGTTATATACATAGGATAATCCATGCTTTGTCTGCCCAATTGTCCGTTGTTTTTTCCGCATATATTTACAATATATTTTCCTTCATCAAGTTGTAAATCAATACTTGAATTATTTGTAGTATATGTTAAGTTATTAACCTTTACAATATATTCACTGCAATTTCTTCCATTCCAGCTAATCGTCACACCATCTTTCTTTTCGCAGTAAGTAATATTTTCAATTTCCGAAGGTGTAGGCTCTCCGTTTGTCAGTTCCCACTCACAATCCTTTAATTCAACAATACAGTCTTTATGAAAATCTGTCAGTTCAGAATTAACGTATAAGCTATGTTCTGAAATATCATCTGCACATATAGTTACCTTTGCATGACCTTCGCATTTTCCATAATATCTTCCGTTTCGTTTTGAAAGAGATATACTAAAATTCTCGGATAAAGGCTTGACTCTTATCCATGTTCCGTATGCCTTTATAAAATCAGCGTCAAATATTGCCATATCATACTCTTCTTCACTGTAAATACGCACAAAGCCCACCTTACCGTCAAATTCAACATTTTTCTCACACACAGTCATACGGTACGGAGTATCAAAAACATAATCTGTACAGCCTTTCTTTATAACAACAGCTCCGTATTCCTTTCCTTGAACCTGTAAATCCTTTTTATGAGTTACAATTGTAAAGAAGTCCCCTCGTCCGTCATACATCACTCCTCTTGTCTTATATGGTATTTCCATTACATTTGCCCTGTGGTCATATTCCTTGCCGTCAATTGTCATTGCCGGACTCGTTACCTTTCTCGGTTCAATTCCCGGCTTCAGCTGAAAAATATAAGGCATATCGTCATCTGTATTTGAAAACCACGAAAAACGTCCCTGTGTTCTGAAATCTCTGACAGAATCGTATATTGCGATATAATCGTTATCAACCATAAGAATACTTCTGAATTTGTATTCATCGCTTGAGTATTCGCCCGCATTCACTCTTGCATACTGACAAAATTCAAAGTCGGACAAAGGATATGTGAGCTCATTTTTTCCTATCGACGTATATGTGTGATTCTGCAATACGGCAAAGGTGCAGCTTGTGTCACCGTCAGCCATAATATCATCTCCCACATCCTCCTTTCGATTGTCGGAATATCTCTTATTATCCGCATAATAATAAATATTTCCGCAGCCGCCGCTGCAAGATGAACCCCATCGATAATTTGGACCTTCATCAATTTGCTGCAAAAATACACACATTTCACTTTTTTCATTTACATGAGAACGAAGAATATATCCGTATCCGGTATATTTTTCCGATTTTAAATGCGGTTTTATTCCTGTATTTGTTATGTCGGTATTATTATTCAAATATGACCATACGTCATTTTTCTCAAAATTCTCAAACTGAACGAGAGGCTCCGCCGGACAAACATTTAATATCTGTTCTGCAAGAATCGGTGAATAATTCCTAAGCATATTTCCCATTACCCTAAACCAGAAAGTTGGATAATACGGATTTAGGATATGTCCTCCCGCATGCGCTCCCAAAGGCGGAAATGCCCTTCTTCCTTCAATGGGTGCGCTTAATGAATTTAGAAACCAATCCGCCCATTTTTCAAAATTTTTGTGAAACGAAGGATTATCATCAAAGGTATATTTAAGCATTTCACCTGTACCGAGAATATGCCTAAGCCCCGCCCATGAATAGCATCCGAGATTTTCGCATGAGCGTCCTCCCTTTGCCTTCCACGTTTTTACATCGGGACGCACATAAAATTTCATATTTAAAAGCACAGCTCTGTGATAATAGTTTTTCCATTCTTCTGCAGCGGGATGATGAGGAAACATCGCAGCTGCAAGACCTACAATACTTACATAATCCATAAAGAAATTTGCGTGTCCCGCCAGAGTATGCCTTGACGGAAACGGATTTTCAAGCATAGCATAATATGCAAAAAGAATACATATTTTTCTGCCCTTTACAAAATCCTCTCTCTGCATTTCATTGGCTCTTAAATCCAAAAGCGGAATAATTTCTCCAAAAGCTCTTGACCAAACAGGTCCGAAATGCCATGGATCTGCTATGATTCCACTATCGGTTATTCTTTTCAAAACCTCATCGGCAGGCGGTATACCGTTCTCATCATACCCTCCGGGATAATTATATTTTTTATTTTTATCAAATTTCTCCTTATCAAAATATTTTGGGTATTTTTCATTGCTGTCATCATAATCGAATATCCAGTCTTTATATAAATCAAGCGGAAGATAGTAATTCCAAAACTGCAGCTCTTTTATATGTGAGCGGAGCTTACTGTTATACTTTTTCTCGCTATTGTACATGGCAATGCAGGTTTCTCTGCTGCCTTTGTTTAACGGATACTCCCATACAAGCTTATCTATAGCATTTTCATGATAGTAAAACCGTACCCCGTTAATTTTGTTGTTACTTTGTATGGAATAGCTTCCGTCATCCCATTTAACACTGTCCCCTATAAATACTCCTACAGAACATTCATCATTAAAAAATGTAATATAATTGCTTTCAACCACTCCGTTTGTCACATCATGGGGTAAAAGCATCACCGGAATCTCTTTATTCGGCTTTAAATACTCATCAATGTACTGTTCTCCCCGTAAACCACATGAAATTCTTTTTTTTGCGTCAAAATTCTGCCATGATATACGCATTTTGCCTCCATTAGTATTAATTCTTTCCGTAAGACTTACAAATTCCTGTTCTCTTGCAAGACGTATATTAATACCGTAAGTATCACCGTTTTTTAATTCTGCCAAAATATGTACAATTGCAAAAACCGTACCGTTTTCAACAATTCTGACACTTTTATTAAGAACCTCTTCGGATAATTCCGCCTTCCCTGTTACATTATTCATTATTTTTTTAATACTAAATAGTGTTTTCGTATTATTATCTATTTCCAATCGTATATTTTCATTCTCAAGAATAACGGAGTCATTTGCCGTATAACCAATTTTTTTATATTCAGTGTCATCATTTACAAGAAAAAATTCCTTTTCTTCTCCGCATTTTAACCCTGTTACAAAAGAAAGACTGCATTCACCGTTTCCGCAATCTGTAATCTGACAAGGTATTTTTTTATCGGAACCTGAAAGGCAAAGCGTATTTCCTTCTTGTCCTCCGCCTACTTTGTACGTCAGCAAACTGTTTTCCCAACAATAATTTTCCAGCCCTATATGCTCCTTAAGAAAAATTTTATACATTCTTATTTACCTCCAAAGATATATATTTATACTCGTCGACTGTTCCTACTAATTAACTTTTAAAATTAACATATGTATTTTTCCGACAGGTTAATTTTATCAATAAGTATTTTTATACGCTACACATATTTAACAGAAATTGTATTTAAATGCAACATTTCTCACAAATAAAATTCAAAACTGTAAATAAATATCCACAGAAAAACCGGATTTTTTTCGAGTATTTTTTGTCTTTAATATATAACATTACTTTTTTGACAGAAATCTTGTAAATTTCATGACTGAAAAAGAATTGAAATATAATAAGACAAGTTCGAAAATCATTAATTTCATGCAGTTTTCGACACTTGTCTTTATTATACTATAGTGACACCGGAATGTTACACCGTCAATAAACTTTTTAATTTACACGGCATTAAATATCTTAATATCTTCATGTATCATACGAAAAAAAACCATTACACCTATATTTCATGCTTTGTACCGAACAACTATATTGTGTCAGAAAGTTGATTATTTGTAGATAATATTTTGTTTCCCACACGCATAGCAGGTGGTTTATTGTTTCACTTTGCTCAACTGTCTAAAGACATTAATATAACAACATACGCCCTTTATCAAGACAGGGCACACGTTTTAAGTATTACACTTATTCAAAATAAATTTGCATCTTTAAGCACAGATCACTTTGTAGTAATTCCGCTGCAAACAATCTCATATGCGCCGGATTTTTCGGCAATAATTTTCAGTTGGCGCATGTTTTCTTTTGATATAAGACCCACATCTGCAAACTCCCATTGTTTCCCCAGCTTTTTATATTTGTGTGTGCAGGAATTGTTGAACGCACAGAGCTCCCACCTCTCGACTGCTCCGTATAAATTACTTTTTATAAAATCCGCAATATCCGCAATTGTTTTATTATTGTCAGTAAATCCCGGAATAATCGGTGTTCTTATCCAAAGTTTCAGTGTGCTGCCGCCTCTGATAAGCTCTGCTATCATAACTGCATTCTCAAGTATCACACCGTTGTCTACTCCCGTAAATCTTTTATGCTTCTCAGAGCTTATCACCTTTAGATCATAGAGTATGATATCCGTATACTTCAAGACTTCAAAAAGCTTATCTTTATCACAAAATCCCGTTGTATCAAGTGCCGTGCGTATGCCTCGTCTTTTCATTTCCGCAAAAAATTTGCAAACAAATTCTGCATTTAGCATTGCCTCACCACCTGAGGCGGTAACGCCTCCGGCAGAAATATCAAAATATTCCTTATCCTTTATTATCTCATGTGAAAGCTCTTCTATGGTGTACTCCTTTGCAAATTGGCTTAATCGACTCTGTGGGACATACTTCTGCGCAGCAACCGCACATTACGCATAAATTCCGAGATAATATAACTCCGTCATCTGTCAATTTAACCGCTCCGCTTTGGCACACCTTTTCGCAGATACCACAGCCTATACAGCTTCTCTCCTCATACCACATACGGTTTTTAATATCAATCCCTTCCGGATTGTGACACCATCTGCAAGACAAAGGACATCCCTTGAAAAATACTGTATCATGTATTCCGGGCCCGTCATTTGTCGTTCCTTTGTAAATATCAAATATATCTGCTTTCACGGCTCTCTCCTTTTTTCCTGAATTCCTTAGGACTCATTCCGTACTTCTTTGCAAAAATTTTATTAAACCACGATATACTGTAAAAACCCACATCCATACATATATCAGTTACATTTTTATCAGTGTTAATAAGTTGTGACGCAGAATATGCCAACCTTAAATTATTCACAAACTCAGTTGCGGATATGCCGAGATACTTCTTTATAGACCTTGATATATATTCTCTGCTCTTTCCCGATATCTCAAGCATACGTTCAATGCCAATTGTGAAATTCTCCTTACTCTTCATCTGCTCACACATTTTCTCAAACCATTGAGGAAACATTTTTTTCTCATCCGATTCCCCCTGCAAAAACATCGTGACAAGCTCAAAAAGCACACATCTCTTATAAAGCAAGTCAGTCCTTTCGCCATTGACAATCATGTTTAGCTTTTCGGATAACCTTTGGGTTTCATACTCATCAAGCATAACCTTGTTGCTTTTCAAATTGTCTATAAATGCCTGACTTATCACCAAATAATCGATTATCTTACGCATTAGACGTGATGAAAAAGAAAGGTTTACAATTTCACACCTTCTGTTTTCGTTGTATAATATTCCGTGAATATCACTCGGTTTTATAAATACCAGTGTTCCTCTCCCCAATTTTTCATTTTTTCCGTTTATAAAATGTCCCACCTCGGAAAGGGTTAGAAATATCTCATAAAACTCATGGTCGTGTATTCGAACACTTCTGTTTTCACTCGACACCTTCTGACAGAGACACTCGGTTTTCCCATCTATATTTCCGTTTTCAAACAAATGCTCAACATCATATTCTTTCATAATTTGTCCTACCCACAAATTCTTTCTGGAACGATTTAGAAAGCGTTACAAACCTTGCAGTATATCCTGTGACCTTAACTATGATATTCCAATATTTTTCATTATTCGGATCATCTATCGCATTCTTCAGCTCATTCAAATCCATAATATTTAGATTTATCTGCACACCGTTTTTCATAAAGAATGCTTTTGAAAATTCCTCAACATATTTATAAATATCATTTTTACCGTCAAAGAAATCAGGTTGCAATTCAACCTGTAACGATCCGCCCAAAAACTTCTTATTATCCGCTTTCGCACAGGAGTTTGCGGTCGCCAAAAGTCCCCTCGTATTTCTGCCCGCAGTCGGATTGCAGCCGTGTGCCAGCGGTTCATAGCTGTATCTTCCGTCAGGCGTCGCACCGATTATTTCAGATGCCGTATGTCCCTGGAACTGGAAAAGACTTGCCCTGTACTGCTGTCCCCTGTTATTTGTCATATTGTCCATAATATCTGCAATACTTTCTGTAATTCTGACATACATTGCATCAACATCGTCATAATCGTTTCCGTACTTATGCTCCTTTAATAATTGCAGACGCATAATCTCATTATCATTCCAGTCCTCCCTGACAGCATCTCTGACCTGCTTCAGCGTATACACCCCTCTGTCAAACACAAGATTTTTAATTGCAAAAAACGAGTCACAAACATTGGGTATACCCAAAATATTTGTGGATGTGAACTGATAGTCAACACCTCGGTGTGCCGTAATATCAAGCCCACGTTCTATCGTCCCGTAACAGTTAAGAGAAGTCACTATTTCCGGCCAAACCTTATCTATGACATCATACTGTGCATCCTTGAATATTCTGAGTGCCTCACAGGTTCTTTTGAGCTCCTTCACAAATTCACCGTATAAATCCTCAAATCTGTCAAAAGAACTTTCTATTGCTGTGTCAATGGCTCTGAACATAGGATCAGTCAGTACAATGGCATTTGTGTCCTGATCGCAGTATTCCCGTCCCGGAATACAATACCACTGACATCCACTGTAGCATACCTCTGCCGCATCCTCCTCGGGCACACCCGAACGTAGCTCAGTCCGATAAATCACATCATAATTGACAAGCGAAGGTATTCCTGCTCCGTGTCTTGCTAAAACATCACAGACATATTTGTAAAACTCCTCGTTCATATCCAAATGCCACATAACGCCTAAATTGTTGTAATCGTCTATCATATCGTAAGCTTCCATAACTAAAAAGCTTACATCGTTTGTTGCATCCTTTCCGAACTTGTCGCGTCCACCGAGGCTGAAGAACTGTCCTCTTAGCTTTAAAAACATCTCAGCAAGATATTCACGCGCCTCATCGCGTGTAACCTTTCCGGTTGATATATCGTTTTTATACAAATCAATAAGGTATTGGTCTATCCGCCCGTATCCGTTGCCGTGCCCTACAATTCTGTCCGTTATAACAGCAAAGGTTAACCACTGAACGCCCTCATAAAAGCTCCTTGGCGGATTTGAGCATATATTTCCGCATGCCTTTGAAATTTTTAGATAGCGTTCCTTTTGCTCTCCCTTACTCTCTTTTTCATACAGTTCATAAGCTTTTTCACTGTATTTTTTTATGTATGCGATTATTGCTTCGCAAGTATATTTTGCGCCTTTCAAATATGTAACCTTTTTTGCATTATCCAGTTCCTCATATTTTTTAAGTGACTTTTCTATTCTCTCAAGAATTCCGCCCCAGCCCTGACTTAACCCAATTGAAAGGTCAGGGCAGGTATGCCCGTGACTGTTTCCGCCTGCGCCGAGCGCTCTTGCCTTTTTGCCAAGTGCCTTTACCTCTTCACCGAAATCGTAGGGCCGAACCTCGTTCATCTCCCAATGGAACTCTCCCACTATCAGCTCATTTTCGTAAATCTCAGCGGGGCTGTTGTCTAACAAAAATTTAAAGTCCTTACCCCAACTTTCAGCAGTCTTTTGATAACCCTCAAGCTTTGAAGGCATTTTGTCAAGTAGAGGGAAATCCATTCCTATATCAACTCTGCAGCCATGATCACCCAGACTCAAACCCTCAAACTCATGCTCTCCGCTGCGCGGTGCAATAGCATTTCCTGCATCCGACCAGTGATAGACAAGTTGCGTATTATTTGCCTTATACAAATTTCGTTTGCCCGATATTGCGAGCTGACGACTTCTCTCCTGCAGTGCTTTTATTCTATCACTTCTTATAAACTTATCCTCGACTTTCAATTTTACCTCACTCATAATTTCTCACTCTCACCTTTATTAAAATTGTTTCCCACATACTCAAAAAATGATATATGCATATCCCTATATTTAAATGTCGCAAATTTATTATATTGTACAAATGTCCGTTCTTAACCACCATATTCCAAATCTATGAGGGAAGCCTTTTATACTTTTTTATCAGGCTTTATCCCCGTATCAACGCAATGCGGCTCAATCCTTTCTACTATGTATTTATTGCGCATTCCGCAGAGCGGCTTTTCAAATACAAACCTGCCGTTTTCCTCGGTAAAGTTTGGGCAGTCATTTGACACCCCGAGCTCATTAAAATTAATTTTCTCATCCGGCAAAATCTTAATATTGGGTGCCGAAATGACATCATTGCAAAATTCAATACATTTTTTTACAGAATATTTTTCCTCCGGAATATAGCTTTTAATGTCAATTGTAAAATCGCCCTTGCTGACTATTAAGTTATTTTTCCACTTAAAACTTTCCGAGCGTGACATCCTTATCATTGTTTCTCCGTTGTTAACAACAAGATTGTTAGATATGATGCAGTTTTTTGCAATATGGCTCGCAAACGGTATATACACATTCTTTGAGACATTTCCGTCCACAATACAGTTCTCACTAAGCTCATCCAAATAAAATGCGTATGCTGCATCCGAGCAAATATCGCTAATATAATTTTCTTTTATCTGCGTCCCTTTCGCCCTCGAACAATATATCGCACCACCGTCGCTAAGCATTTTCATGCATCCCGTCACTTTATTGTTTTGTATTATATGTGGTCCTCCGCTGCATACAATACCGCAATAGGGTGAACCTTCAATTGTGTTATGTTCTATTACGGTTTGACCGTGTTCCTCCCGACATCCGTCCATAACATATACAAGTTCTGACTTCCCACCTGCATGCAAGGATACCGCGGAAAAATCATTAAGTCCTATATCCGATATAACATTATTACCTATATACTCGTCCTCACATTCAAAGGTGACAATCCCACAGGCAGCGCACTTTTCTATAATACAATTCGTAACACTTAAATTCTTTGTTCTCAAAAACTTTATTCCCTGACCTCCCGAAAATCCAATTTCAAGCATATCCAAGCTTATCTTTTCGCTATCCTGTATCTGCACCGCTCCGCAAGGATTAATTGCTCTTAATCCCGCAATTTCCCCCACATCGGAATTTGATAATAAGAATTTCAAATTGCTTATTTTGATATTTTTACTATGAGAAATTCTAAGCAATGATCTACTTGTCGGTATCATAAACTCAACACTGTTCTCACTCTCTCCGTCAAGCGGACAATAATAAATTTTTTTTGCATTTCTGTCGTAATACCATTTGCCCTTTTGTGGCAAACCATATTTAGTATTTAAAAATTGGTACTTATGCACATCAAATGCCCCTGCCGGGTGTGCCATATTACTTGCACACACAATTTTGCCCGAATCCCTGTCATAGCTTTTTACCGCCACGGTCGATTCATCCCATGTATGTATCACCCTGATATCACAATTCTCTATATCAAAGTCTGAGGGAATTTCCCGTGGTTTCGCCGTTATATGTGTCAGTTCGTATTCCGTTGGTGTACTGTCCCAGCCGCCCCTTCTGGAATTCATCCATTTATGTGCGGTAATGTCCGTATTTTCTAAAAAGCCCTCACAGGGATATGAGGTTTTTTTTGCAACTTTTCCGTTAACAATCAATATGCGTGGTTCGGCATCTGTTTCATAGGTCAGAAACGCTCCCTCTCTTTTCCATTTTCCTCCTGCAATTCCTCCGATTAACGTGCAAGCGTTTTCAGAGGTTATTTTTAAATCACAACAGTTCTCAATTTCTATCGGCTGCATGAAAAATATATCTTTTATGATATTAATAACAGCTCCGCTCTCCTTTTTGGCTGATTCTGCAGCATTCAAAAATTCATCATAAGTCTTAACAGAATAGATCTTATCCATAAAACCACATCCCTTATACAATTTATAATCTTATTATAATGCTCACTGAATAAATGCGACTATCAATCGTATTTAGAAAAATTATGACTATTGTCAAAATTTTTCGTGTAAAATCAAAGATTTTACACAGTTCGCATTGATAAAGTCTGCTGAAATAAATATTTTGGTAGCAAAATATTTATTCATGGTGCAAGGATTTTTTGCAAAAATGCACAAAATCCTTGCACCAAAACAATT
>JAXEIW010000173.1:0-2551 GCA_034101885.1 Clostridia bacterium
TTTGCGGACGGTAAAGTCAGTATGCCGTACAAATGCTTTTTAGGATATAAAAAGGGTGAGGACGGAACACCTGAAATTGTTCCCGAAGAGGCAAAAACAGTACGCAGAATTTACAGTATGTACATACAGGGGAAGTCAATAGGATATATCGCACGTCAGCTTACAAAAGAGCATATTCCTTCACCGTCAGGGAAAAGCAAATGGGCTTCATCAACAATTCAAAGTATTCTTACAAATGAAAAATATAAAGGCGATGCGCTTTTGCAGAAAACATTTACAGTGGATTTTTTGCAGAAGAAAATAAAGAAAAATGAGGGTGAAATTCCGCAGTATTATGTAGAACACAGTCATGAACCGATAATCGATCCGAGAGAATTTGAATTGGTTCAGCAAGAAATAGCAAGGCGTTCTGCGTTAGGTAAGCATTACAGCGGGCAAAGCGTATTATCGGCAAGAATAATATGCGGAGACTGTGGCGGGTTCTACGGTTCAAAGGTGTGGCATTCTACAAGCAAATATAAAAGGATTATATGGCAGTGCAATGAGAAATTCAGAGGGAAATCCTGCAGAACTCCGCATTATGATGAAGAGGAAATTAAGGAACGCTTTTTAAAAGCATATAACATTCTGATTGGTGATAAAGAAGCATTGCTGGAAGATTGCAGAATAATACAAAATGCACTTACCGATACAACAGAGATTGATAAAAAAGTGGTTGAACTTTCCCGAGAATCGGAAATAGTGTCGGAACTGATGCAAAAAAGTATAGACGAAAACGCTCACATGGTACAAAGCCAGGAGGATTATAACAAAAGGTACTCAGCCTATGAAGCTAAATATGATGAGCTTGATGAAAAGATACGAGAGCTTAAAGAAAAAAAGAAGAAACAAAAAATGCAGTATAAAGCAATCGGAGCATTTATGCTTGAGATTATGGAGTGCGATAAACCATTAAACACTTTTGACGATAAGCTCTGGATTGCAACCATAGACACCGTAACAGCATACCATGACGGAAGATTGGTTTTTAAATTCAAAACAGGAGCAGAGATTGAAGCGTAAAAGTAAAACCGTGGGTTTGTACAGCGTTGTGCAGATTCACGGTTTTATTTTTTTGCTTTGTCATGGAAATATTTTAGCAAAATATATTGACTTTACGGGATATTTGAGTTATAATATGCATAGAATAGAGAAGCGATATTAATTTCGCTATTTGGGCTGGCTGAAAGGTCTTGGTCCACCGAACGGCGGGGAATTTCCCCGCCACTTTTAATATTATTAAATGAGGAATACATATGAATAAAATTTTAAGTGTTTTTATAGATGAGTCAGGTGATTTTGGCTCTTTTAGACAGCACTCTCCCTACTATTTGGTGACGATGATTCTTCATGATCAAAATGTAAATATAACGGGGAATATTAAATCATTAGAAAACCATCTGCATAATTTGAATTTTGAATATAAGGCAGTGCATACCGGACCTGTTATCAGGCGAGAGGAGGTATACAGAAATATGCTGATGGAAGATAGAAAGCGTATTTTTAACGCTTTATTTAATTTTGCACGCAGGCTGGATTTTAATTATGTCTGTACATATGTTGATAAAAACGAATGTGATGATGTTATAGCAATGACATCTAAAATTTCGAGAGGAATTGCAAATAAAATAAGCAGTAAATCCGGTTTCTTTGATGTATTTGACAAGATTGTTGTTTATTATGATAACGGACAAGTAGAGCTTACTAAAATTATTACTTCTGTGTTTAATGCATTTTATTCTTATGTGGAATTCAGAAAGGTTCGACCGGTTGATTATAAACTATTTCAGGTTGCTGATTTGCTATGTACTATTGAATTGTTGAGGTTAAAAGCGGAAACAAATAACTTTTCTAAATCTGAAACAGATTTTTTTGGTTCGGTGCGTTCATTTAAGAAAAATTATTTGAAACCACTTTTAAAGAAAAAAATATAATTTAAGTGAAAGGTTTTGATGTTGCATAGTTATTTACTATCTCACGGAATTATAGGTGGGGTGCAAATATTTTTGACGGGGTGCAAATTTCAATCGTGGGGTGCATTGTATCAAAGTTGACCGAGGATGCCATAATCGTCGGTCAATTTTGATACAAATTGACCGACGATTTTTCTGTGTCAAAAATCGCATATGCAAGCCATTTGCGGCGGTTCGCATTTGCAAATCGTCGCAGGATTTTTGCGATTTTATGCACTTATTTGGCGACACCTCTTCGCCTTTTAAAAGTAATCGTATTTTTACCGGAGTATCCGTTTTTTTACCGCAGTATAAGTTTTTTTACTGTCTGATTCGTTTTTTTACTGAAATCCTACCAATTTAGCCTAATCACTTTTTGTGTTTTTGGATTAAAGAGTGAACGGGCTATTTTTAAATAAATGTAAGCGTCAAATGATACACACATTTACACCGTCGAACCAACATGTTACAATAGGTTCAGGAGGCGATGCAAATGAAACATTCACCGGAAGAGTGGAAAGAAATCATTAAAGAATATAAAGAAAGCGGTCTCAGTCAGA
>JAXEIW010000174.1:0-2740 GCA_034101885.1 Clostridia bacterium
CAGCTTGAGGGTTTCTTTTCTTTCTTGCCATTTCTACATTCTCCATTTTTTTCTTCCTTTCTATTTTATCACACTTTTCAAAAAAAGAAAAGTGCATAAGTTATTTTTTTATAACTTACACACTTAATTTTACACCCTCCGTATCATGGAAACTATATTAAGTTTCCATATTTTTATTATATCACATAATTGTAATATGTCAAGTGAATTTGATTTAATTTTTATAGGATAACACATCTCAAATATTCATAGAAATGAAAATTACATATCATTTATAGGCTGACTATTTGATAATGAACCTCCACACCATTTGTAAAAACACTCTCCTTAAAAAAATAGTCAACATAAATCAAGAAGTATTATTTCTTTTATTCATTATACCCACGAATATCTTCAACAAAATTGTGATTTCTCATATGTCTTTCATATGAGTCCTTGATTATACGATAAGCAATATCAACTTCACCGTTTGTCATACTATGTTCTTCAAGAAAATCTTCATACTTCTTATGGACTTTAAAAATTCTGTTGAATTCTTCTCTTGAAACAACAGCATTTTCATCACCGGCTTTGTTTGCAAAATCAATTATTCTGTCACGACTGCTTTGGACAAACATTTCTTCGGTCATTTTTGTGTTATCTTTTAACGCTTGTGTAACCTCGGAAAGTGTTTCTCTTAGTTTATCTATCATTTCTTCATGCGTCTCAGCCCTATCATTAACCCAGCTCATCCAGCCGTTTCGTCTGGATATATTATCTGTGGAGTAATGGGCATTAACATCGTTGAGTAGAATTTTTACATCCTTTAATGTTTGTGCTGTCTCTGCCTTTTCTTTCTTTTTACGTGCAAAGTATTTACGAATCTTAATAAATTCAGGCACAACTTTTCCTTTAAACTCTAATAATTCTCCAATAATCTGGAGGACAAAGAATATACCGACAATACATATAGCAATTCGTGCCGGCACATTCAGATATTCTATAAAACTTATCATAGCACACAGCACCAACTTTCTTTATATTTGTTTGCGAGTTATTCATTTTCAGCGTTAGACGGGGCGTTTACGACCTTAGTCATATCGCAAAGACTGTCAATTAACTCGCTCACAGCGTTGGTGTCAATGTCATAGTTAATGGTGTCCGCAGATGCTTTGACCATAGCAAGTACCCATTCTTTTTTCTCTGCTCCCGTTTCAAATTTTGCTTCAGCTTCTTTCATGAGATTCATAACCAAATCAAGTAACTTGTTCCAATTCTTTTCACGGATTGATTTCTTTACATACTCGACAAGCTTGATTACAAGCGGAATAGCAACTGCTAAACCAGACAAAATAGAAACTGCATAGTTAACCCATTGCATATAAAATCCTCCTTTTTATATATTATTTTTTCTGATAAAATTTAAAGCTTTACGGGCAAGCCAATAAGCGTTATTATCCTTTTGAAGCTTATCGACCCACAAATCGGAATCGGAAATAATACCCCTGTGAGCAAGCTCCCATACTATATCGTTTACCTCTGTCAATTCTTTCATGTTTTCATCGTCTCCCTTCAAAAATCTTTTTACGCAGATAAGGCCTTTATTTTTCAATTTTGTTGTACTCTTTTGCGAAAAGCGGGATTTACAGTAAGATGACATATTTTTAACTGTACCGCCGACACCGGAGCCATGCCCGAAAATCTTACCGTCACCGATATACATTTCAACGTGACCTACGCCCTCTGTTCTTGAATTATCGCTGCCTCTGAAGTAAAGCAAATCTCCCTTTTTCATTTTACTTTCATCGGGAACGCCGTTTGTTATTGAAAGGTTTACCCTTTCTCCCTTATCGGAATTAATCTGTGCTTCCGTATTTGCGCCTATGTTAATACCGAACAGCTTATTATACCAATACCAAACCGTACCGGAGCAATCGCCGTAGCCCTTTTCAATCATAGTTCTTTTATTGACATCCTGAGAATACTTATTTTTTTCCTTTCTCGAAAGAGCGCTGTACACAAGTAAATCTCTTTTTTCATTAATATTCATGTTATATGTCCTCTCCTTCCGTACTAATATCATTATAATCTTCTGTGCCGATAATACAGTCAGTCTTTTGATTTATATTATCGCCGAATGCAGTTGTGTTTTTGCTAATATTTTCTATAACCGATTTTGCTAAATACCCAACCACGACAGCTATGACAGATGTAACGATTGTTTTGGATAATGTTTCGGCTATTTCGGTTTTATCAAACCATGCAAGGATATATGTTGCCCATAACATAAGAATTGAACTATTTACAATTCGATTTAATAATCTTTTAGAATATTCCTTTTCTCTTTTTGTAGAAACTTTCTTTATCTTCTTTGCTATGCGATAAGATAATTTTGACCTCTTTGGACTTTGAGTTTTTTTATTAGCCAAACACCTCACCTCCATAAAAATACCCGGAGGACTAATTCCTCCGAGCATAATGTCTTATATTTATTCTGTAACCGCTTCATCTTCCGTAGGCATTTCTGTCGGTATTTCTTCGGGAATATCGCAGACCGAATATTCTTCGTAAATCTTTCCGTTCCGCACATAATAGGACTTGCTTAAATACTGCGTTTCGGCATCATATTCGGGTTCTGTACCGCAGACAAGCTCCATGTATGTAAAGTCCTTCAAATCCTGTTCTGTGGGATTGGAAATAACCTTTACAAGCTTGTTTCCCACATATCTTTTCAAAATCTCACCGTTGTATTTTTCAATTT
>JAXEIW010000175.1:0-22008 GCA_034101885.1 Clostridia bacterium
ATAAATATTTTGGCAGCAAAATATTTATTCATGGTGCAAGGATTTTTTGCAAAAATGCACAAAATCCTTGCACCAAAACAATTCTGAAACGCTTGTAAGCCGCTGTGCGGCTGCGTTTCATAATTGTTCAGCAGTCATTAAATAAAGATCGTGCAGTATTTTTTTCCCTGTCTCGGTTTCAAAAATAGTACCGTAAACATTTTTTATTGCGTCAGTACTCATCTTATCTTCATAGGCATTTACAATAAAATCCGCTTCGATAAGTATGCGGCAGTCAGCACCATCGATATCGGTATATTTATGGTGGCGTGAAATAAGATATTTTACACGTTCTATAAAATCAAGGTCATAGCCTAAGGGTGTCAAAAGCTTTTCCGCTTCAGCAGGCCCTTCTATTTGCTGATAATATCCGCTAGAGGAATTGTATTTCAGTTCGCTGTTTTTTATGCCTATATCATGCACATATGCCGTGACTTCTAATATTTCAAGTGTTCGATTATCAAGTTTTTCCGATTCGCCGATTACTTTTGCAAATGCGTGAACCTTCATAAAATGATTTATACGCCTTACATCGCCTTCAAAATATCTTGTCATGGCAAGCGCAACTTTTGATAAATTCATGTTAATACTCCATTCCGCCGCTATTCAGCAGCACAAATTACAATTTGGAAAATAAGCAGGCAAATTGCCGGTTTGAAAAGCACCGGCGTATGTTGACACTTACTGCTTTTGCCGACTGCCGGCTTATTAATCGCTTCCTTTCATAAAAAGATTTTGTCTTACACTCCTCTCCTTGTTATCTATTCCACTGTACGAAAATGCCCGAAATCACGAGTTACCGGATTTGTTGCCAAGTCTGAAAAAACAAGCAAAAATCCTGACATCTAATCCACACACCCAATTTGCGTTATCTAATCTGAGGACACAACCTGACACTCATTTTTCATATCGACCACTTTCTATAGAGCAATTTTAAGGACATAAAGGGATGGTTCGAGAACGCTTTCTTTAAATTCTTTGATGATTTCTTTCCGCTTTTCCGGCGAATGTTTCATTTGCATCGCCTCCTGAAACCATTGTAACATATTGGTTCGTCGGTGTTAATGTGTGTATCATTTGACGCTTACGTATTCACCGGCATACTTGCTCGGCGAAATTCCTGTCTCCTTTTTAAAGATTTTCGAAAAATAATTGTAATCCTCAAAACCGGAGCTTATTGCCGCATTAGCTACTGTTGAGCCTGATTTGAGCAGCGAGGCGGCGTTTTGAACGCGATGTTTTCTTATATATGCGGCAATACCCATTCCGTAGCTGTCACGAGATATTTTATACAGCTTGTTGCGGCTTATGCGAAAATGTGAGCAGAGTGCGTCAACCGATAAATCGGCTGTGAGGTTGTTATTTATATATGTGGAAATGAGTACCGACAGGCAGTCCTCATTTACCCGTACCAAACGGTTTGCCCACAAATAACAGGCGCACGCTTCCATTATATTTGCCGCCGCCTCTATCTGTTTTTTGCTTTTTGTTGTCAGCTTTTCGTATTCCTCGGACAAATCAAGGTTAGTGTAATCGTGTGCATAGCTTAATATCTCATTCTTTTTTTTCTTTTTTTCAGACTTGTCTATAATCTGACCGAGCATTATATATCCTAAAATAATCCCGTTCATCTTTATGGGAGCGATAGACTCCGTAAGACCGGCATGACAGGTATATGTATGAATATTGTTTGTTTCGCGGCAAACGGAGCGAGCATTCGTGTCGCACAACTTGCAGCGTTCGTTAAGCATTGTATTTTCCTTAAGCGTGCTGCAGAATCCGCAGTCGTTGTCCGAAACCGATAATATTTGATTGAAATTGTCATCAAACATGACAATGCGAATTTTTGTCAGTGTATAAAAATGAGCCATTATTTCGTATAGCTTTTCGATGTCAAAGGTTATATTCATATCTGCTATTCCTTTCGGTACGAATTTCGAGATTTTGGGACGAATATATCTATCCTCAGTGCATTGAATGTGATATAATTATTATATAAAGTTTTTTATTCGATGTCAATACATTTTCGGATATCGCTTTGAAAAAAAGAGATGAAAACAGGAGATGAAAATATATGATACTTGATTGTTCACAGAATAATCTTTTTGTTGTCTTTGAGATAACGGAAGAAAAAAATGTTGCGCTAAAGCATTTTTCGGCGGTTGCAATGGCTGATGAAGATAAAAATGCGGAGCAGTGTCTTATTTCGGATATTCATATATGCGGCGACAAGCCGGACGATCGCTTCGGTGCGAAGCACTGCGGCGAATCGGGAAGAATGAGTCTTAAGTATCAAAAGCATGATTATTATGAAAACGAATACGGTAACAAGCTTGAATTTTTGCTGAGTGACGGAAAAGTAAACGTTGTTGTGCATTATCAGTTTTACAGCGGTATACCGGCTGTCAGGTCATGGAAAACCATAACCAATATTTCAGACGGTAATATCGGTTTGGAGTATGTTCCTTCATTTTCGTATACGGGACTTTGTGAGGAAAGCTTAAGACTGTTTATTCCCCATAATTCGTGGTGCGGCGAGGCGGATTGGGAGGAGATTTCCACAGCGCAGCTGAAACGAAGAACACGTTCGTCCAAAAGATTTTCGATTTCAAATACCGATTCGTGGTCATCGGAAGAATATTTGCCGATGGGAGCAGCGGTAAGCGATAAAGATGTCTTGATTTGGCAGATAGAAAATAACGGCTCATGGCAGTGGGAGATAGGCAATATTAATAGTATGTTGTATCTTAAAATGTCGGGACCGAATGAGCAGGAAAATTCTTGGTATAAGGAGCTTTTGCCGGGTGAAAGCTTTGAAAGCGTAAAGGCGTGTGTTACCGCGGGAGACTGCTTTGATACGGCACTCGGAGCAATGACACGGTACAGAAGAAAAATATTTAAAAATAACGAACCGAACAAAAAGCTGCCGGTAATATTTAACGATTATATGCACTGTCTTGGGGCAGATCCCACGGAGGAAAAAATGCTTCCGTTAATAGACCGTGCGGCTGAGCTTGGATGCGAATATTACTGCATGGATGCCGGTTGGTACGCAGACGGCACATGGTGGGAAACGGTCGGAGAATGGAAAGAGGAGAAAAAGCGTTTTCCGAACGGTATAAAAAAAGTGTTTGACTATATAAAAAGCAAAGGTATGCATCCGGGTATTTGGCTTGAAATTGAGGTTATGGGAATTAACTGTCCTATATTAAATGAGTTTGACGATAATTGTTTCTTTGTAAGGCACGGAAAAAGAATTGTAAACAGAGGAAGGTATCATCTGGATTTCAGGAATGAAAAGGTTCGCCGCTTCGCAAGCGATACTGTCGCAAGAGTGGTTGAGGAGTACGGAGCGGAATATATAAAATTCGATTATAACATCACCCCCGGAGTTGGCACGGAGATAGACGCCGACAGCTTCGGAGACGGGCTTTTGGAGCATAACCGAGCATATCTTGATTGGATAAGGGAGCTAAAAGAAAAATATCCCTACCTGATATTGGAGAATTGCGCAAGCGGTGGTATGAGAATGGATTATGCAATGCTTGGCGAGCATCACATACAGTCCGTGACGGATCAGGTAGACTTTAAAAAGACGGCTCACATTGCGGCGGCTGTTCCAACTGCGGTATTGCCGGAGCAGGCAGGAATATGGGTATATCCTCTTGCAAAAAGCAGTTATGACGATGTTTCGGTAAATATTACAAACGGACTTTTGCAAAGGCTGTATTTAAGCGGACAGATACTTGATTTGGACGAAAACGGACTCGGACTTGTAAAAGAGGGAATAGATTTATATAAGAGCATAAGATATGAAATTCCCGATTCAATACCGTTTTATCCCATGGGAATACCGAATCATAACGACAAAGTAATTTGTTTGGGATTTAAGTATAAAATGTGTAAGCGTATTGCATTGTGGTGCTTTGACGATTTAGACAGGGAGATTGCTGTTCCGATAGAGTATACCAATGCAAAAATAATATATCCGTCCGAAACAAAAATTACGATATCCCATGAAATTAACGGACTTAACGTAAAAATTCCGGCGAAATGTACATCGGTACTTATAGAATTAATTTAAATCAGAAAGGAAGTTTACAAAATGACATTTGCTTTATTTTTCGGAAACCGCGGCTTTATGCCGGCAGAGCTTATTGAGGGAGCAAGAGAGGATATGGTAAAGGCGGTGACAAACGCAGGCTATGACTATATCATGATGGATAAGGACGCAACACGCTACGGTGCTGTGGAAACCCGTGACGAGGGACGTACTTATGCGCAGTGGTTAAAGTCACATGAAGGAGAATATGATGGCGTAATTTTATGTATGCCGATATTCGTTGATGAAAACGGTGCGATAACGGCACTTCAGGACGCAGGAGTGCCTATTCTGATGCAGGCATATCCCGATGAGATAGGTAAGATGGACTTTAAGCATCGACGTGACGCATATTGCGGAAAGTTTTCGGTTACGGACGTGTTTGAACAGTATGAGGTTCCGTATACGGTTATGACGCCCCATGTTGTTCATCCTCTCACAAAAGAATTTGAAAAGAATTTACACGATTTTGCAGCTGTTTGCCGAGTTGTAAACGGAATGAAGAGATTTACCATCGGTTGTATCGGTGCAAGAACAACTGCATTTAAGACAGTTCGTTTTGATGAATTAACAATGCAAAGACATGGTATTAATGTAGAGTCCTTCGACTTATCAGAATTATTTGAATTTGTTCGAGCAAAGGCAGATGATGACGAAAAAGTACTTGCTAAAAAGGCAACACTCGAAAATTATACTGATTTTTCTAATGTGCCGGAAGATAAAAAGATTATGCTTTCAAAAATCAGTGTTGTTATTGATGAATATATTGATACATACCACTTGGATGCAATCGCACTTCGTTGTTGGAATGAAATGGAAACATATTTGAGAGTATGCCCGTGCGTACTGCTGTCGGAGCTTAACGACAGGGGAATAACGGCGTCATGTGAAATAGATATGTGTTCGGCAATCACAATGCGTGCGCTGTCCCTGGCAACGCAAGGTCCTGCGGCTTGTCTTGACTGGAACAATAACTATGGCGACGATCCCGACAAGGTAATTTTGTTCCACTGCGGCTCAACAGCGCAAAAGCTTATGGCGGGCAAAGGAACGGTCACATCCCATAAAATGTTTGACAAGGGCGATCCGGGCAGCGGCTGGGGTACCAACGAGGGAAGAATTGCCGCGTTTCCCATGACCTTTTCAAACTGTAAAACCGAAAACGGCAAAATTACAATATACTTCAGCGAGGGCGAGTTTACGGGCGACAATATCGAAAAGGAATTTTTCGGCTGCGGCGGTGTTGCAAGAATTGATAATTTGCAGGATAAGCTCATAAGGCTTGCAAGGGGCGGATTTAAGCACCATACAACCGTTGCAAACGGTCATGTAAAGGCAATTTTGGAAGAAGCGTTTAAATATTATCTTGGTTATGATGTTGTAAGTATTGAGGGATAAGTATGAAGATAGGCGGAATTGACGTTGGAACAACAGGCTGTAAGCTTACGGTCTATAATGAAAAGGGAGAACTGCTGAATAAGGAATATGAGGCTTATGAGGTGAGCAGAAATGCGGGCGAGCATGAAATTGACGGTTCGCTCATATGGGACGGTATAAAAAAGCTTATAAAGAGAACTACCGGGAATATTGGCAATATTGACGCGATAGGTATAACAACTTTCGGTGAAACCTTCGTTATGCTTGATGAAAAGGATAAAATTCTTTATCCGTCAATGCTTTATACAGATCCCAGAGGTTTTGAGGAAGCAAAGCTTTTTGATGCACAGAGGGTAATGGAGATTGCCGGAGTAAAACCTCATGCAATGTACAGCCTGCCCAAGATAATGTGGATTAAGAAAAACAGACCTGATATTTACGAAAACACAAAAAGAATTATGCTTTTTGAGGATTTCATAGTGTATATGCTGACCGGAACGGCGCAGATAGATCGTTCCCTTGCCGCAAGGACAATGGGACTTGACATAAGAAAAGGCGAATGGAGCAAGGAAATATTTGAAACGGCGGATATTGACGTAAATAAAATGTCAGCTGTTGTAAAAAGCGGCACGGTAGCCGGAAATGTAAAGGCGGAGCTTGAAAAGGAATTGGGGCTTTGTGGCACGGTTATTGTAAACGGCTGTCATGACCAGGTTGCCTCGGCGGCAGGTTCGGGGGCGTTTTGCGGAGGAATGGCGGTTGACGGAACAGGCACAGTCGAGTGCATAACGCCGATATTTGATAGGATTCCCAAAAACAACGAGATATATGAGGATAATTATGCCGTAGTCCCGTATATTGAGGACGGGAAATATGTCTGTTATGCCTTTTCATTTACCGGCGGCGCAGCGTTAAAATGGTTTAGGGATAATTTTGCAGATGATATGTCATATAAGGCGCTTGACGAAACAGTGGACGATAAACCGGGAAGTATTCTTGTTATGCCGCATTTTGCGGGCGCCGCAACTCCATATATGGATAATGGCTCAAAGGCAGTATTTTTGGGTGTTACCCTGGAAACAACAAAAGCGGATATGTATAAGGCGATAATGGAAGGCGTAACCTATGAGATACTTTTAAATCTGAAGCGCCTTGAAAAAGCCGGCATAAATCCCAAACGGCTTTACGCAACCGGCGGCGGAGCAATGTCCCCTGTATGGCTTCAGATGAAAGCAGATGTTTTGGGCTTGCCCATAACAAGTCTTTTTGCTCCGGAGGTTGGAACTGTAGGTACTGTTATGCTAACCGGTGTTGCCCGGGGTGCATTTGCTGATTTGAATGCGGCAAAAGCTGTCATGGTAAAGGAGGGTAAGACATATTATCCCGATAAACAAAAGCATGAAAAATACCGTAAAATATATAAATGCTATGAAAAAATATATGAAGCGGTAAGACCAATTATTATAGGAGAATGATATGAACAAATACATAGGACATGAACAGCAGCTTTACGGCATAAGGGAAATGCGCCTTGTCGGAGGAAAGGCTGACGGAATGAGGATTTTATCGGTAAATAACGGCAGGGGACTTGAATTTGAAATATCCCTTGACCGCTGCGGAGATATTTCGCGTCTTAACTTTAAGGGTGACAATATGGGGTATTTTGCACCCTGCGGTTATGTTTCGCCGAAATACTACGACAGTGTCGAAAACGGATTTTTAAAGTCCTTTACAGCCGGATTTTTCACCACCTGCGGACTTACCGCTGTTGGAACACCCTGCGAGGATAACGGCGAGGTGCTGCCGCTGCACGGTACAATCTCAAACACGCCATGCGAAAATTATTCTTACCGCATAAAAGACAACAGCATATATATCACGCTCACAGTGCGTGATGCGGCATTGTTTTCGCACAAGCTTATCTTAGAGCGTGAGTATTTTTGTCCCCTGGATAAAAACGAAATATATATGACAGATAAAATTAAGAATATCGGTGCGGAGGACTCGCCCTTGGAGGTTCTTTATCACTGTAATATGGGTTATCCCCTGTTGTCGGAAAATGCAAAAGTTATCGTTCCGTCAATCAAGGTAATGCCGAGGAATGAACACGCAAAAGAGGGTATTGAAAACTGTCTTGTGATGGAAAAGCCTCAAAAGGGTTATGAAGAAAAATGCTATTATCATACCATGACCGGTAAAACCTGCGTGTCGATATTTAATAACGATATTAAAAAGGGCGTAAATATCAGATATGATGCCGATGAGCTTAAGTATTTCACCGAGTGGAAGATGATGGGCGAGTACGAATATGTTTTGGGACTTGAGCCGGGAAACTGTCTGCCGGACGGCAGAAACGTAATGCGCAAAAAGGGCATACTGGAAATATTAAAGCCTGATGAAGAAAAAGTACATCATATAAAATTTGAATTTGAGGAGATATAAAGATGCTTGTTACATTAAAAAATATTTTAAAGATTGCAGAAGCAAAAAAGTGTGCGATAGGTTCGTTCAACACACCGAATTTGGCGAGTATAAAAGCTGTTATTTCAGCGGCAGAGGAGATGAATCAGCCCGTTATCATAATGCATGCACAGGTACATGAGGAAATGGGACTTTGCAAAATGGACGAAATAGCACCTATCATGCTTTTTATGGCTGATAGGGCAAGTGTTCCCGTGTGTGTTCACTTAGACCACGGTACAGACCTTGCTTATGTAAAAAAAGGACTTGATTTGGGATTTACCTCGGTAATGTATGACGGTTCGGAGCTTGCAAAGGAAGAAAATTATGCAAACACCGCTATTATGGTTGAAGTCTCCGAAAGATACGGTGCATCTGTTGAAGCAGAGATAGGCTCAATGGGTTCGAGAGAGTCGGGAAACGGAGGCGGAGAAAGTATATATACCGACCCTGCCGAGGCAGAAAGCTTTGCAAAAAAAACAGGAATAGATGCGCTTGCGTGTGCATTCGGCACGGCGCACGGAATTTATTTAAAGCAGCCTAAGCTTGATTTCGAAAGACTCGCCGAAATAAAGAGCAGAGTTGATATCCCACTTGTAATGCACGGTGGCAGCGGTGTGAACCATGAGGATTACAGAAAGGTAATAGAGCTTGGAATACGCAAGATAAATTACTATACATATATGGCAAAGGCCGGGGGAACGGCTGTTGCAAATCTTGGAGATAAAACATTTTACCATGATATGGAAACAGCAGCGATAGCTGCTATGAAAGAGAATGTGAAAATGGCTGTTGAAGTTTTTTCGATGTGACAGTCTGCCCACTACAGATACAGTATTAAATATGAAAATGTTCAAAAGTCTGTTAAGTGATTTTATTAGAGTTATGAATCCTTCAGAAATATTGAGCTTCCATGTTATCCGGTGTTGACCCTAAGCACTATGAAGCCTTTACAGACGGCAGGAAGTCGAATTTGTACTCCACTCCGGTGCGAATGGAATGATGATAGCAAGGGAAAACGCAGTTTTACACTTTTAAGGAAACGACCATTTTCAAGCTATTTGTCATATATCTGTGACCATCTTTTGAGTATAAATCCATATATATATTACTCGGCACCTCCATACTACTATATATTTTACCGAAATGCAAAGAATATATCAATAGAAAAATAAAAAAATTCCGAAAAAATCAAGATTTTTTTACGTTCTTTATGAATTTTAAAGATTTTCTTCAGGCAAACTTGGGGGTGCAAATATTTATAAATAAAAGCACGCATTTACTGTTATTTATTGTTATTTTATTAAAATAGCAATAAATTTGTTGACAATTCGGTAAATATGTGATATAATTAAAAAAAATTCACAGGGGAGCTTGTAATGTCAGGCTGAGAGGAAGTAATGAACTTCGACCCTTAAACCTGATTTGGATAATGCCAACGTAGGAAGAGTTAAAAGCTTTTTAGCGAAGTTACCTTATCGGGAGGCTTCGTTTTTTTATTGCCGAACGATTTTGTGTATTTTAAAGCTTCTTGGGCATATTCATGTGGTTATATGAGAGGAGATTAAGATTAACAATGAAAGAAACAAAAACATCGGTAGTATCAAATTCGCTTATATGGTTTGGAGCGGGGATTTCAATTGCGGAAATTCTTACCGGAACATTTATTGCACCGCTTGGCTTTGCAAAGGGCTTTGCGGCAATTATAATCGGACACATAATAGGCTGTGTGCTGTTATTCTTTGCCGGATTGATAGGCGGAAAAACGGAAAAAAGTGCTATGGAAACGGTTAAAATATCCTTTGGACAAAAGGGTTCGCTGTTGTTTTCATCACTTAATGTTTTGCAGCTTGTAGGCTGGACCGCAGTAATGATAGTAAGCGGAGCGGCAGCTGCCGAGTCGATTGCTGATAACGGAAGCAGCGGAATATGGAGCGTTGTTATAGGTGCGCTTATTATCGTGTGGATTCTGATAGGAATAAAAAATCTCGATAAGGTAAACTACATAACAATGGGAGCTTTATTCATACTCACAATAATAATGAGTACTGTTATATTTAAAGGAAATTCGATTTTTTCGGGTGAAGAAACAATAAGCTTCGGAGCGGCGGTTGAGCTGTCGGTTGCCATGCCTTTATCATGGCTGCCGCTTATTTCCGATTATACAAGATACGCAAAAAAACCGTTTGCATCAACCTTAGCCGGCAGTGTAACATATTTTGTCGCAAGCGTATGGATGTATGTTATAGGTATGGGAGCAGCGCTGTTTACGGGAGAAAGTGATGTTGCCCTTATTATGACAAAGGCAGGATTGGGAGTTGCAGCTCTTGTGATAATTATCTTATCAACAGTGACAACGACTTTCCTTGATGCCTATTCGGCGGGTGTAAGCTGTGAAAGCATATCAAAAAAATTAAAGGAAAAGCCGACGGCAATAGCGGTATGTATTGTCGGAACTCTCCTTGCGATATTTACACCGATAACCAAACTTGAAGATTTTCTTTATATTATCGGTTCGGTATTTGCACCGATGATTGCAATACAGATTTCAGATTATTTTATTCTGAAAAAGGACAGCAGTCAAAAGAGTGCGGATTTCTTAAATCTTGTAATATGGCTTGCAGGATTTATTATTTATCGTTTGCTGATGAATACCGACACACCGGTCGGATATACGCTTCCCGCAATGGTAATTGTCTGCATAATATGTATTATTGCCGATAAAATAAAAAAAGCTGCGGGAAAATAATACCCTTATCAAACGGATATTCCGTTAAGGAAGGCAGGCGGGGAGCGCCGCAGGTCGTCCGGAATATCTTTATATATAGAATGCGATGGGAGTCTGTGTTTCAGATTGAGAGGAAGAAATTGATCTTCGACCGCCCCGGTTTAAACAAAACTATTATTCCGGGTAAAATCTGAAATAGAAAGAGGTTTTTATTATGAAAACAAAAAAATTAGTAACGGCAGGATTGCTTATTGCTCTTGCCGTAGTAGGTTCAACCATCTCATTCCCTGTGCTTGGCTCTAAATGCAGCCCGGTGCAGCATATGGTAAACGTTATTGCTGCGGTAGCTTTGGGACCGTGGTACGGTATAGCTATGGCATTTATAGCATCGGTAATAAGAATTGCATTTGGATTAGGCACATTTATGGCTTTCCCGGGAAGTATGTGCGGAGCTTTGCTTGCCGGAATATTGTACAAGGTGTTTAAAAAGCTGCCCTTTGCTTGTATCGGTGAGTTATTCGGAACGAGTGTTATCGGCGGACTTCTTGCGTATCCGGTTGCGTATTTCATTATGGGAAATGAAAGCGCTGTGCTGTTTGGATATATAATCCCATTTCTTATTAGCTCTGCCGGAGGAACAATAATAGCGGCTATGGTGGTTATTGCGCTGAAAAGAACCTCGGTACTTGATAAATTCGCAATGTGACGAGGGAGGCATAAATATGTTTGGAAAAATGCTTGAAAATGTCAGAAAGAACGTACCGCTTGTTCATAATATAACAAATTATGTGACGGTAAATGACTGCGCAAACGTACTGCTTGCCTGCGGAGCATCTCCGATTATGTCTGATGATATTGAGGATGTGGGGGATATAACTTCAATATGTACCGCGCTTAATATTAATATAGGAACACTTAACAGTAATACCGTACCGTCAATGCTTGAGGCGGGGAAAATATCAAATAAACTCAATCATCCCGTACTTCTTGATCCGGTGGGAGCAGGTGCGTCTAAATTCAGAACAGAAACTGCAAAAAAACTGATTGAAGAAATTGATTTTACTGTTATAAGAGGAAATATTTCCGAGATAAAGGCGCTTGCATTCGGAGAGGGAACAACCAAAGGGGTAGATGCGGATGCCGCAGACAGAGTAACAGATGAAAATGCGGACAGAGTTATTTCCTTTGCAAGAAAGTTTTCCGAGAAAACAGGTGCTGTTATCGTCATTACCGGAGCGATAGACTTAGTTGTGGATATGCAAAAAGCGTATATTATAAAAAACGGAAACGCAATGATGAGCAAAATAACCGGAACAGGATGTATGCTCAGTGCTATGATGAGCGCATATATAGGCGCAAACAGTGAAAATGTTGCCGAAGCCTGCGCTGCTGCGGTATGTGCCATGGGAATTTGCGGAGAACGCGCCTTTGCACGGTTGGAGTCTTGTGACGGAAACGTAGCATACAGAAATAAAATTATAGATGAAATATATAATCTTGATGCACAAAAACTCAGAGAGGGAGCTAAATATGAGGTGCGATAAAAAAGCAATGCGGCTCTATGCCGTAACCGACAGAAGTTGGCTGAAAAATGAAACTCTGTATTCACAGGTAGAGAAAGCTCTGAAAGGAGGGGCTACCTGCGTTCAGCTCAGGGAAAAAAATATGTCCGAACAGGATTTTTTAGAGGAAGCTTTGGAGATTAAGGAGCTGTGCGGCAAATACGGGGTTCCGCTTATAATCAATGATAATGTTGATATTGCCGTTAAATGCGGAGCGGACGGTGTTCATGTGGGACAGCACGACATGAAAGCAGAAGATGTAAGAGCGGCGATAGGTGAAAATATGATTTTAGGTGTATCTGCCGGAACGGTTGAACAGGCTGTGGAGGCAGAACGAGCAGGCGCGGACTATCTGGGAGTCGGAGCGGTATTTTCAACAACAACAAAGCTTGACGCAAATGCGGTATCTCACGCGGAATTAAAGAAAATATGTGCGTCGGTATCTATTCCCGTTGTTGCAATAGGCGGAATAACCGAAGAGAATATTACCTGTCTTAAAGGAAAGGGAATTGACGGAGTCGCACTTGTTTCCGCAATTTTTGCGAGCAGTGATATTGAAGCTGCGTGTAAGAGGCTTTATGAGCTGTCGGAGCAGACCGTAAAAACAAAAATAAAGAGCGCGATTTTTGATCTTGACGGTACTTTGCTTGACTCCATGTATATATGGGATACAATCGGCGTTGATTATTTGAAACAAAAGGGAATAACACCCGAAAGCAACTTTCGTGAAACGGTAAAACCGATGAGTCTTTACCAATCTGCGTGTTATGCCAAGGAGAGGTATAATATAGCCGATTCGACAGATGTTATTATGTCCGATATTAACAAAATGGTGGAGAGCTTTTATATTAATGATGCATTACCCAAGGAGGGTGTAAAAGAATTTTTATACGAACTTGAAAAAAAGGGAGTACAAATGTGTATAGCCACTGCTACCGATAGGTATCTTGCGGAAGCGGCATTAAAAAGAAACGGTATGACGGGTTTTTTTAAAGAGATACTCACCTGTACCGAAGTAGGCTGCGGAAAAGACGAAGACAAAATTTATAACATGGCGGCAGAATGTCTTTGCGCAGATAAAAACGAAGTAATGGTGTTTGAGGATGCATCTCATGCGGCGGCAACGGCAAAACGAGCCGGATTTATGGTTTGCGGAGTATATGACAGGTCGGAAACGGATTTTGATACGCTAATCAAAAATTCTGATGTATATATTAAATCTTTTAAGGAAGCGGGCGATTATATTGATTAAAAAAGTGCTTACGGTGGCAGGATCCGATTGCAGCGGAGGAGCCGGAATACAGGCTGATATAAAGACAATAACGGCGCATAAAATGTATGCAATGAGTGCGGTTACGGCATTGACGGCACAGAACACAACGGGTGTTTCTTCAATTATGGAGGCAACTCCGAAATTTGTGGGAGAACAGCTTGATGCAATATTTACCGATATTTTTCCGGATGCCGTAAAAATAGGTATGGTATCCTCCAAGGAAATTATTGAAGTAATTGCAGAAAGACTGACCTTTTATAAGGCGAAAAATATTGTCCTTGATCCGGTTATGGCAGCTACAAGCGGAAGCAGGCTTATAAGCGACGATGCCATAAACACTCTTGTAAATACACTTATGCCCATTGCCTGTGTTATAACTCCGAATATCCCCGAATCACAGATACTTTGCGGTTTTGAGATATACAATGAGGAGGGTATGATAAAAGCGGCTGAAAAAATATCCGAAAAATACAGCGGAGCAATACTGATAAAGGGCGGACATCTTGTAAATGACGCCACCGATCTTTTGTATAAGGACGGAAAAATAAATTGGTTCAGCTCCGAAAGAATAAATAATCCCAACACTCACGGTACGGGATGCACGCTTTCCTCGGCAATTGCCTGTAATTTGGCAAAGGGCTGCTCGCTTGAGGAAAGTATTGAAAATGCAAAGGAATATCTTACCGGCGCACTGGGTGCAATGCTTGATCTCGGAAAAGGCTCGGGACCTCTTGAACATACCTACAAACTATGATAAATCCGGCTTTGTATCGTAAATTTTTTTTCGGTACAGAGCCGTTTTGCTATGTGAGATAACTTTGAAAAGCTTTTGATTGGACTATTGGATTTTGTGTATGCGTGTTATGCAAATTGCCAATTATATTTGTAATGATTTTTATAAATAAAATACAAAAATATTATTTAATAATATGCGCAATTTTATGTTTGAAAAAATATAAAATTGGGTATTAATTATTAAGAGCGGTAATGGTTTATTCAGTGAGCATTATTTATAAAAAAATTGATTGTAGGATTTGAACAGGATAAAATTGGGTTTAATATTAGCCAATCTGTAAGTAATATTGGATAATATTTTGTAAAACATGGAATAAAGTGTTAAAAAAATAAAATAATACTTGATTTTATGTCAAAAATGTATTAAAATATATAACAGATAAATATATTTAACTTGGAGTGATTACGATGAATAATTTAGTATTTGATTATTCAAAGGCGTTGCCTTTCTTCGGCAAAGATGAATTTGACGCAATGAAAGATTATGTAAAGGTTGCGCACAATATGGTGGAAAACAAAACCGGTTTGGGAAATGATTTTCTCGGATGGGTTGATTTGCCTGTTAATTATGATAAAGAGGAATTTGCAAGAATCAAGAAGGCTGCTGAAAAAATTCGTTCGGATAGCGATGTTTTGATTGTTATCGGAATCGGAGGCTCTTATCTGGGAGCAAGAGCTGCCATTGAGATGCTTTCAAATTCTTTTTATAATTATACTGAAAAGGATAAAAGAAAGGGACCGGCAATATTTTATGCCGGAAACAGCATAAGCTCGACATATTTGGCAGATCTTTTGGAGGCTGTTGAAGGAAAGGATATTTCGGTAAACGTAATATCAAAATCCGGAACAACAACAGAGCCGGCTATAGCATTCCGTATTTTTAAAGATCTTTTGGAAAAGAAATACGGAAAGGAAGAGGCTAAAAAGAGAATTTATGCAACAACCGATAAGGCTAAGGGAGCTTTGAAAACGCTTGCCGATGAAGAAGGCTATGAAACCTTTGTAATTCCCGATGATGTAGGCGGAAGATATTCTGTTTTGACGGCTGTCGGTTTACTGCCGATTGCAGCAGCAGGAATAGACATAGACGCAATAATGAAGGGTGCGCAGGATGCGAGAGAGGAATATTCGGAGCCTGATCTTGATAAAAATGTGTGTTATCAATATGCGGTTGCAAGAAATCTTCTTTTGCGTAAAGGCAAGAACATTGAAATGATAGTAAACTTTGAACCGTCACTTCATTATTTCGGGGAATGGTGGAAACAGCTGTTCGGAGAAAGTGAAGGAAAGGACAACAAGGGTATTTTCCCGGCAGCAGCTGATTTTTCAACGGATTTACATTCGATGGGACAGTACATTCAGCAGGGAATGAGAGTTTTGTTTGAAACAGCCGTTCTTGTTGAAAACCCCGTAAAGGATGTAATTATAGAGGAAACCGAAGATAATATCGATAAGCTTAATTTCCTTGCGGGAAAAAGTATGGATTTTGTTAATAAAAAGGCAGCGGAGGGAGTAGCACTGGCACATACCGACGGCGGAGTACCGAATCTTTGCGTAAAGGTTGAAAAACTTGACGCATATAATTTCGGAAAGTTGGTTTATTTCTTTGAAAAGGCTTGCGGAATTTCGGGTTATCTCTTAGGGGTTAATCCGTTTGATCAGCCGGGAGTTGAGGCATATAAATCAAATATGTTTGCATTGCTTGGTAAACCGGGATATGAAGCTCAGAAGGAAGAACTCGAAAAGAGGTTGGGCAAATAACCGGCAAGATAAATAAATAATAATGGGAGGAATTTATTATGGTAGAACTTTTAATCGGAAAAAAGGGCACAGGAAAGACAAAGGTGTTGATTGACAGCGTTAATTCCGCTTGTAATACAGCAAACGGAAACGTGGTATTTATCAGCAATAACACGGGAAGAAATATGTATGATGTAAGCTCAAAGGTAAGAATGGCAGATACATCGGAATTTGAAATTACAAGCTGGGATGAATTTTTCGGATTTATCTGCGGAATCATAAGCAGTAATTTTGACATCACAAACATATACATTGACGGAGTATTAAAAATTGTAAAGGATACATTGGATGGCTTTGAAGAATTTTTGAAGGATGTTGATGAGCTTGGCAAAAAGTTCAATTTCAAAACAATGATTTCCGTAAGCATGGATGTAAATGAGGCTCCTGAATACTTAAAGCAGTATCAAAAATAATCGTATTACAAACTTAAAAATATTTTGGGAAAAATACTCGTGATACCTCCGCTTAAAGCGGAGGTAATACATATTCGGAAAGGAAAATCATAAATGCAGTATCAAAGTACAAGAAATAAGAAATTGTCGGTATCATCGGCGCAGGCAATTAAAACAGGTTTATCTGCCGAGGGAGGACTTTTTGTCCCCGAAAGCATACCGTCTGTTTCGCTGACGGAAATAGAAGCAATGGTTCCGATGTCATATAATGAAAGAGCTTATGCAATTTTAAAAAAATATCTTACCGATTATACAGAGGAAGAACTTTTAAATTGTATTAATAATGCTTATACAAAAGAAAAATTTGAAACAGCCAATATTGCGCCCGTTTATAAATTAAACGGTTCACAGTATTTTCTTGAGCTGTGGCACGGACCTACCTGTGCATTTAAGGACATGGCATTGCAGATATTACCGCACTTGCTTACTACTGCAATGAAAAAGACAGATGAGAAAGATGAGATAATTATTCTTGTGGCAACCTCAGGAGATACGGGAAAAGCCGCGCTGGAAGGCTTTAAAGACGTTTCGGGAACGAGAATAATAGTATTTTATCCGTCGGACGGTGTAAGTGAAATACAGAAGCTTCAGATGGTAACACAGGAAGGTTCAAATGTAGGTGTGGCGGCTGTAAAGGGTAATTTTGACGATGCACAAAACGGTGTCAAGAAAATATTTACAGACGAATCATATAATTCCGTATTGGAAAACAATAATTTTAAATTATCAAGCGCAAATTCGATAAACTGGGGCAGACTTGTTCCGCAGATTGTATATTATTTTTCCGCATATGCCGATATGGTAAGCGGAAATGAAATAAAGACGGGCGATAAAATAAATGTTGTCGTGCCTACGGGTAATTTCGGGAACATTTTGGCGGCATACTATGCAAAAAAGATGGGATTGCCGATTGCCAAGCTCATCTGTGCGTCAAACAGCAATAATGTTCTTACCGATTTTATAAATACAGGGGTGTATAATAAGGTAAGAGAATTTCATACCACAATATCTCCGTCTATGGATATACTTATATCAAGCAATTTGGAAAGATTTTTGTATGATATATCCGACAGAGATGACACATTGATTTCATCATTGATGAAACAGTTAAACGAAAAGGGCAGCTATGAGGTTGACAGTGCAATGAAATCAAAGATTTCCGAGCTTTTCTATGCCGGTTATTGCGATGATGAGCAAACACGAAAGGCAATTAAAGCCTGTAGGGAGGAGTTTGGATATGTTATTGACCCTCACACCGCCGTTGCAAAGGTTGTTCATGATGAATATATAAGTAAAACGGGAGATATTACAAAAACCGTAATTGCATCGACCGCAAGTCCGTTCAAATTTAATCAAAGCGTATTGATCGCTTTGGGTGGATGTGAAATGGTTGCGGGCAAGGATGAATTTACACTTCTTGATATATTGTCGGAAAAGAGCGGTATGTCGATACCAAGCTCACTGGCAGAACTGAAAAACAAAAACCGCGCATTTGATCTTGTATGTGATAAGGAACAAATGCAGCAGGTTGTAAGTGATTTTTTAAATATTTAGGAATATGAAACAGGCGGCGGTTTTTCTGCCGCTTAATTTATGCAAAAAGGAAAAACATGGACTCGATCTTTTTTTCGGCTGTTGTGATTTTCTGACAGAAAACAGCAAAATGGGTAATTAATATGAGAAATCTTACAATAAAAATAACCGATGAATTGTCGGATAAAGAAATAAAATCAATACTTATAAATACATTAAATCTTTCTGTGCGGCTTATAACAAAGCTTAAGGCAGATGAAAACGGAATTTTATTAAACGGCGAACGAGTAACTGTAAGAAAGCTTGTTGCTAAAGGTGATATACTTGAGGTAAATATTCCCGATAACCGTTCGAAAAATATTGTTCCCAATAAAATGGAGCTTGATATTGTGTATGAAGATGAAGATATTTTAATTGTAAATAAACCTCATTCAATGCCTACGCATCCGTCAATAAAACATTTTGAAAATACCCTTGCAAACGGCGTAATGTATTATTACAGAGATGTGGATTTTGTGTTCAGAGCGGTGAACAGACTTGACCGTGATACCTCCGGGCTTGTGCTTATAGCGAAAAACCAATATGCGGCATATAATTTGTGCAGGCAGATAAAGGAGAAAAAAGTTAAAAAACAATACCTTGCAATATGCGAGGGGAAATTTTTGCAAAATTTCGGAAGTATTGAAGCATCGATTGCAAGAGAAAGTAAAAGCGTAATAAAGAGAATTGTATCCCCAAACGGACAATATGCCAAAACAGAATATACCGTTTTAGCATATGAAAATGGATATTCTCTTGTGAGGGTATTTCCGCTGACGGGAAGAACTCATCAGATAAGAGTTCATATGTCCTATATAGACCATCCGATTTATTCCGATTTTATTTACGGAAAGGAAATTCCGGGCGAAAGAACAAGACTTCATTGTGAGTCGCTGGAATTTAAACACCCTTTAAGCGGAGAAATATGTAAATTCACAGCGCCGTGCCCCGAAGATTTTTTTATTAAACCCAAATTGAACAGCTGAATATTTGAAAATAGACAAAAAAATCCCCTCCGAATTTCAACGGAGGGAATTTTTACAAATTACAAATAAAAATTATGATTTCCTATATTTGTATAGAACGGACGGTTATTTGCAATCCAGAAGTTTGTGGATATTGCCGGATTACAGAAATACAAGCTGCTTCCTATAACGTTGTGACCGTTCAGAGCTTTTTTTGCGGCATGGTAGCATTCTATTGACGGATTGTTGTGAATTGTTCCGTTTGCAACCGGAGTAAACTGCACGCCGTATTTTCTGTCAAAAATAACATCATACACATTGTTGGGGAAATCCTTGCTTTCAACTCTGTTAAGAATAACATTAGCAACGGCTATTTTTCCGTTTTCCGGCTCTCCCCGGGCTTCGGCATGAACAATTTTGGCAAGCCAGTCCAAGTCATCCGAAGTGTAAGAATTATCAATTAAATGTTCATTCAATTCAACACTGTTTTTTGTAATGTTTACGGTATGTCTTTTTGCGTCCCAAGAAACGTTTGCTCCCAAGGCCTCGCTTATAAATCTTACACCGGCATAGCTTGTGTCATTTATAAGCATTGCCGGGACAGGCATAGTAGTTGTTGAGTTATTGACAGAGGCTTTTTTTTGACCTATTGTCAATTCAATTTTGGTATCTTCTTTTCCTATACTGATTTTTTTTGTGCTGCCGTTCCAGTTAATATAATCAGCTCCGAGAATTTCGGAAATTGCTCTTACCGGAACCATTGCACTACCCTCCTCTATGAAGCCTTGAGAGGCTGTTTTTATATAGCTTCCGTTTACGGTAATATCAAGAGGCGTTTGAGCCTTTGAGGTAATCGTAAAAGCAGAAAGGAAAGCTAATGATAAAAGCAGTCCTGTTGGTTTCATAAATTACACCTCACTTTTTATTATTTGCATAAAGAATACCTGCCGAATAATAAGCAAATAACCGTATTATCCGGAGATGGAAAATCAATATGCAATACTATTTTATCATAAATTGTACTATATTTCAATGCATAAATATTGGATAACAAATGTGACCAAATTCACCTCTTTGGCATAATATGTATAAAGAGCAGTATTGATGTGAAAGGAATGGTATTATATATGTGTAAAAGGATTTCTGTTATAGGGGGAGATTTAAGACAGCTTACTTTAGCGGAGCTGTTAAGCGGTGACGGTTACGAGGTGAGTATATACGGATTCGGAAAAAATTCCATGTCTGATAAGTATAAGATAATGAAGGATTTGTCCGAAATAAAAAAAAGTGAAGTAATTATTTTGCCGATGCCTGTATCTCTTGATAATGTAAATATCAATTCACCTCTTAATGATAAAGAAATTCCGCTAAGAAAATTATCGGAGTATGCCGGAAAGGCAAAGCTGGTATTGGGCGGAAGAATCGGCAGCGATATATATGAGTTGTTTAAAAATGTAAAGTGTATTGATTATTATAAAAGAGAAGAGCTTAGTGTAAAAAATGCCGTTCCAACCGCAGAGGGAGCGGTAGGAATTGCAATGGAGGAGCTTCCGATAACAATAAATAAAAGTAAATGCCTTGTTGTCGGATATGGAAGAATAGGAAAGACTTTATCAAAAATACTGAAAAGCATGGGAGCGGACGTTACTGTGTCGGCAAGAAAATATTCGGATCTTGCATGGATTGACGTAAACGGTTACAATGCCGTACATAGCAATGACATAATAGGTGTTGCCGAAAAGTTTGACATCATATTTAACACTGTTCCGGCTCTTATATTAAATGAGGATGTTTTGAAAAGAGTAAATCCCGATTGCGTTATTATAGATCTTGCATCCAAACCGGGAGGAGTGGACTTTGAAAAGGCAGGGGATCTGGGGCTTAATGTAATATGGGCGTTAAGTTTGCCGGGCAGGGTTGCGCCCATAACCTCCGGAAAAATAATAAAGGAAACCGTTGACAACATAATAGCGGAAGAGGGGGTGTAAAAGTTGGAATTAACGGGCAAGAAAATAGGATTTGCCATTTGCGGATCATTTTGCACCTTTAAAAAAGTAATGAAAGAGCTTGAAGAACTGTCGCAAACCGATTCGATAATATATCCTATTATGAGCGAAATGGCATATTCAACCGACACGAGATTCGGAGAGGCAAAGGCATTTTGTGATAAGGTAAGAGAGTTTACCGGAAACGAAATTATAAAGACGGTTAAAGAAGCCGAACCTATAGGACCAAAGAGCTATCTTGATATATTGGTAATAGCGCCCTGTACCGGGAATACTTTGGCAAAGCTTGCATCAGGTATTGCGGACAGTGCGGTAACTATGGCGGCAAAAGCCCACTTAAGAAATCAAAAGCCACTTGTTATTGCTGTTTCTACAAATGACGGACTTGGTAACGCCGCAAAAAATATCGGTGCTTTGCTGAATTATAAAAATGTATATTTTGTACCGTTCGGACAGGATGATTATATCAAAAAGCCAAATTCTCTTGTAGCTGATATGACAAAAATTCAGGAAACAATAAAAAATGCTTTAGACGGCAAACAACTCCAGCCGGTACTGTGCTGATTATATAGATTCTGCCAAAGATAAACGATCGAAAGAAAATGTCTGCAGTGCTAAAAATGCTGCAGACATTTTGTATTAATGGGAGATTAAACGGTAAAATGCTATTCTAATGGCTGCATTTCATAATTGTTCAGCAGTCATTATTTATTATATCAAATTTTAGTGTGTTTGTCGGAGGGTGTAAAATTAAGTGTGTAAGTTATAAAAAAATAACTTATGCACTTTTCTTTTTTTGAAAAGTGTGATAAAATAGAAAGGAAGAAAAAAATGGAGAATGTAGAAATGGCAAGAAAGAAAAGAAACCCTCAAGCTG
>JAXEIW010000176.1:0-2196 GCA_034101885.1 Clostridia bacterium
CTTTCTGTTTATGTAAATATCTGCCTTCATATTGCAGGCATCTCCTACATTCGTTTTTGTCGTATCGGGATTTGTGAAAATATATTTAATGTTATTCCAACGACCTATATTCAATGCATTGGCGTTTATTACATTTCCAAATCCGTTACTGTATCTTGTACCGAGATAGCATTTTGCTAAATACCGATCCGGCAAAATATTATATTCAACAGTTATAAACTCTGCCTCAGACGGTACAGCCTGATACTCCAGATAAACATCTATTGCTCCGCTTGCTGTGTTTTTATCTATCTTCATTGAGTAGTCGGTATCAGCCTTTCCCGCTTTACCGCTTACCAATGAGCTCGTTCCCTTAGTTGCCGTACCTATAACTCCGTAACCCCGATCATCATAATTTATACTAACGTCTATCGGTTCAAAGCCGGGGTTCGGAACAAGCTCCGTTACATCATAATATTTAATTTGATGATTTGAATCTTCAGTAACAATTACATTTCCAACCTCAATAACATCCGTTTCGGTTAACTCTCCGTTATATGTATTATCCGTAAATGCTCTGACAGCCGCACCATTTGCACTGAAATCCGAAACCTTTGTTGTGTTATAAGCAGAAACAGTTCCGTTTGACAATGGTGTTTTGGGATACACTGCAGGTTCTGTGATTGCAGCGTCCTTACCTGTCAGGCTGACGCTGTCGTCTTTTGTAAACGGTGTCGTCGATGTCATAATCTTTAAATCATCCAAAACAAACTCTGTCGCAGCAGCAGCGTCTGCACCGCCTATTCTGATTCGTAACGGGAATGTATCGCTTTCTGCGCTTTCTTTCGAAGCAGAATTTTTTCCTTTTTCTACATCTGAAACAAGACTGCCATTTATATATAGCTTAGTTCCAAACACTATTTCCATTGTTGAACTGTTATATCCTGTTTTGTTTTCCAAAAGAAGCTCTACCTTATTCCATTGATTTGAAACCAGCGTTTTTCCCTCGGAAACCTTAATCATCTCGTAGTGCAGAGGTGTATTTCTTGCCTGATTTGTCAGGGTGTTAAAATTGGTTTTCGGCATTATATTGTACTGAACCTTGACATATTTACTTGTTACCGGAATATAAATTCCAAGATACGTATCGTTTTTATTATTCGTTACAATATCCAATGCTCTGTCATCTACAGCCTTACCACCGGTACCGGTAACATATGACAGCTTATCAACTGCATTAATTGTATAGTATTGATTATTTGCAGTATTGTAAGTGAAGCTGTCATTCAAGAATACCTGATCCGCAGTATCGGTTGTGTATATTTTGATATTATCCGAGTATAAAATCATATTGCCGTCAGCATTTCCCACTCCGTCGCTTTCAAACTGGATTCTCATCTGAGGCATCTTCGTCCAATCAAAGGCCGCCGCCAATCTTATATTCCTAACCTTTTCACCGTTAAGCTCTACAGCCATTCTGCCTGCGCTGAGATCTATTTCATATTTAAGATGATTCCAATCATTCTTATTTGCCCCACTAAGGTCTAATATCTGTGACAAAGGGCTATTCGTTTGCCATAAGCGTACTTCCTTTATGCCCACAACCGGCACAAAATCCATTTCCACATTCAAAATTCTGGTTTTATTAACATTATCCCAAGTTATATCATTAGCATTGTATAAATGAATTTTTGTGTTTACCGGAGACGTAATCGCAGCAAAGGTGTCTCCTGCAGGCTTACTGCCAAAACCATCACTTTTGAGCTCAAATGCTGCTTCACTGTTTTTGCCAATAGCATTGGGAGCTCCTCCCCATATTCCTTGAATGTTTTCAATATAGATATAACTGTCATCCGATGCAGACGCAAATGTCGGCAACACCGATAAAGTCATTGTCGCAGTTATTGCAGCCGCCAAAATTTTTCTAAACATTTTTTTCATAAAAATTACCTCCTTTTTTTTGTTAAAGTCTAACGCTTTAACTCATCCATACATTTCGAAAGTTCAGGCCATAACATTTTTGCCATTTCTTTCATACCTTCGTCACCGGGGTGACCTAAAACTGCGGAAGATACCTCTGATGTAAATACAGGCGCATCCTTAAATGCCTTTGCTGTATACTTATCCTCAACCAATCCTGACATATCAACAAGAATCTGTGAGTTTTCCTCAGCCGATTTTTTAATTATCTCTTTGACCTCATAGCCTACAAGCGGT
>JAXEIW010000177.1:0-3482 GCA_034101885.1 Clostridia bacterium
ACAATAGCAAAACCTACGTTTTGCGTTGCATTAGTTCGAGTAGCAAAATCAAAGATTTTGACTCTCACTGAACATACGTCGGCGCTCCTCAAAAGAGCAATCTGCTTGCTTCTTTTCCACGTTATGATTTGTGCCGCCGAATGGCGGCGGAATGGAGATTAATATGAAAAAATCTGTTTGGACGGCAGATACAACTTTGCCGCAATTCGATAAATTAACGGGAGAAAAAAAGACAGAAGTATTAATAATCGGAGGAGGACTTTGCGGAATACTGTGCGCATATCTTTTGCAGAATGCCGGTATAGATTATATACTGGCGGAGGGGAGCAGAATTGCCTCCGGTACAACAAAGAACACCACGGGGAAAATCACTTCTCAGCATGGACTTATTTATGACAAGCTTATCCGCAGTTTTGGTAAAGAAAAAGCACAGATGTACTTAAATGCCAATCAGGATGCAATAAGAGAATATGAAATTCTGTGCAAGAATATTAACTGCGATTTTGAGAAAAAGTCTGCTTATACCTATTCTCTGAAGGACAGAGAAAAGCTTGAAAAAGAGGTTGAGGCTGTAAATTCTTTGGGCTTTAAGGCTGAATTTACAGAAAACACCGAGCTTCCGTTTAAAACTTGCGGAGCGGTTTGCTTCAAAGATCAGGCGCAGTTCAATCCGCTGAAATTTATTGCGGAATTGTCAAAGAATTTAAATATTTACGAAAACACCTTTATCCGTGATATTACTCCCGATAACGCTGTATCAGACGACGGCAAAATTACGGCAAAAAAATAATTGTGGCTTCTCATTTCCCTTTTATTAATAAACACGGAAGCTATTTTTTAAAGCTGCGCCAACATCGAAGCTATTTAACCGCATACAAAAACGCACAAAATCTTAACGGAATGTATGTTGACGAAGATAAGAAAGGAATGACCTTCAGAAATTATAAAGATTTCATTATAATAGGAGGCGGAGGTCACTGCACCGGCAAACAGGGTGAGGGATGGATTGCTGCAAAAAGCTTTGCGGCAAAATATTATCCGGGTGCAGAGCTTAAATATGAATGGGCTGCCCAAGACTGTATGAGTCTTGATTCCGTTCCGTATATCGGTCATTATTCCGGAAAAACTCCTAATCTATATGTTGCGTCCGGTTTTAACAAATGGGGAATGACAGGTTCTATGGTTGCCGCAAAGCTTCTCTGCGACATGGTTACGGAAAAGAAAAACGTTCTTTCCCGGCTGTTTTCTTCTCAAAGAAGTATGTTAAAACCGCAGCTGTTTGTAAACGGATATGAGGCTGTAATAAATCTTTTGACACCTACCGCAAAACGATGTCCTCATTTGGGCTGTGCATTAAAATGGAACGAAGAAGAAAAAACATGGGACTGTCCCTGTCATGGCTCTCGCTTTGACAAGGACGGGAAGCTCATTGACAATCCCGCCACCGGTAATGCTAATGTTAGTGACGATTATTAATAAGCTATTCTATATCGAAAAGTTACCGATAAACTATTTTCCGCAGCATTTTTTATATTTTTTTCCGCTTCCGTATGGGCAGGGATCATTTCTGCCTATCTTTGTGGGTTTTGGTATGTTTCTTTTATTTTTTTCATTTATATAAAACAGCTCTCTGGGTGTATAGCCTTTATTTTCCCATTGACGTGTATTATTTTGTACATCTGTATACAGCTGAACAAATGTATTCATATCTTCCAAAGAGTCAAACATCCCATATATAACGATATGCTTAAAACAAAAGTTTTCATAATTGCCGTTCTCTTATTTGTATTGAAATATTTTTTTATGTCATATCATATTTTCTGCGAATAGGCAAGCTTTTTGAAGTAACTGTAAAATTGTATATAATTATGAATAAAAAAAATTGCTTAGTATTTTGTGTTTTGTGAGGAATGTAAAATTTATTTTCAGAAATAATATTAACAGTTGACCGGATAATTTTTCTATGATATATTTGTTAATAATAAAATTTATTTCTGAAATATAAGAAGATTATAGAAAAGGAGTCGCTGTTATGCAACAATATAACATGGAAGAAGTACTTGAGATATGCCGTAAAAAAGCAGAGCTGCATATGGATAATTACGGTGAAAAACCATTTGACTATTCGGCGTGCAAAGAGGGTTCTTACGAGAAGGAAAGCACAAAAAATGATTTAAATGAGATGACAAGTTGGATGTCATCATTTGTCACCGGACTGGCGCCTATACATTTTTGGTGTACGAAAGACACAAAATTTTTAAAATGGGCAAATAAATTTAAAAGCTGTTATCATGACAAGGTATTTGTGAATTATATGAAAACAATGCATGATATAGGGTTTTTATATTCGCCGTACAGTGTTGCAATGTATAATCTGACGGGTGATGAGGAACATAAAATAACAGCTTTAAAAGCCGCCGATGAGCTGCTTAAAAGATTTGATATAAAGGGCGGATATATTGATGCATGGAACAGCATGGCTGAGGAGGACAGAGTAGGACGTGCAATAATCGACTGCATGATGAACGTATCATTACTACTTTGGGCATGGAAACAGACGTCGCATACAATATATAAGGATGTTGCGGCTGCACATATCGAAACAACAAAAAAATATTTTATACGTGATGATTTATCGGTAGCACATTCATATCTTTTTGACAGAAAAACAGGGAAAATGATAAAAGAGGATAATAACTGCGGCTATTCAAACGGATCTCATTGGGCAAGAGGTACCGCTTGGGCGGTTTACGGATTTGCTGTAGCGGCAAGATACCTTGATAACAAGGAGTATTATGAAATTGCCGAAAAAATAGCAAAAAAATACATTTCCGAAATCCCCGATGGGAAGTTTGTGCCTATGTGGGATTTTAGACTTCCAAAAGAATATCCGGCAAAATTCTGCGGCAAAATCGATGTTGTACCTTGGGATGAAACCGATGAAAAAAACAAAGAATATGCGGTTGATACGTCGGCCGCAGCAGTTATGGCATGCGGAATCTATGAGCTTAATTCTGTTAAAGAAAATGCGTCACTTAAGGAATTTGCAGATAAAACCATAGAAAACTTATGCACAGAAAAATATTTTGATGATGATATTAAACATACCGGTATACTGAAAAGACAAAACGGAAGAATGGATTATACAACCTTCGGAGACTATTTTTTTACCGAAGCACTTGCAAGAAAGCTCTATAAAATGCCGGTTTGCTGGTAGTATACATATTTAATGACTGCTGAATAAATATTTTGCTCCCAAAATATTTATTTCAGCAGACTTTATCAATGCAAACTGTGTAAAATCTGTTACTATTCACCTATGCAGATAAATTATTGTTTAGATGTTTTATTATTTAGGTTAACAAGTGTATATTGACTGATTTTTGTTGGCTGCACTTTCAAATGTTGAAACAGTTGTACTTTTGTTTGCCCAAAAGTACCAAAAGGCACATAAGGTGTTCCCCTTATGTATCCCCTTTTGG
>JAXEIW010000178.1:0-20051 GCA_034101885.1 Clostridia bacterium
TCCCATAGGAGGATATATCTGCGGAACAAAAGAGTGCGTCGAACAATGCGCATATCGTTTGTCAGCACCGGGACTCGGTCAGGAGGTGGGCGCAAATCTCGGTATTATTCAATCTATGTATCAGGGATTTTTCCTTGCTCCCACAGTGGTATCGGGAGCGTTAAAGGGTGCGATTTTCGCCGCAAATATCTATGAAAAATTAGGCTTTAAGGTTGTGCCGAACGGAACAGAATCAAGACATGATATTATACAGGCGGTAGAGCTTGGTTCAGCCGAAAGAATGATTGCATTTTGCAAGGGTATTCAAGCCGCCGCTCCCGTTGACAGTTACGTTGTACCCGAACCGTGGGCAATGCCGGGATATGACAGCGATGTTGTAATGGCGGCAGGCGCATTTATTCAAGGCTCGTCAATTGAATTGAGTGCTGACGGCCCTATTCGTGAACCCTATGCGGTGTATTTTCAGGGTGGACTTACATGGCATCACGCAAAGCTTGGAATATTAATGTCTTTACAAAAGTTATATGAAGAAAATCTTGTTGATTTGGAGGTAAAAGAATAATGTGGTTTTTATTTGCGCTTTTAACAACTCTCTCATGGGGCGCAGCCGATTTGTTTTATAAGAAAGGCGCTGTTGAGGAGGATAAATACAGTCATCTGAAAACAACGGTTATTGTTGGTGCGGTAATGGGAGCTCATGCAATATTTACGCTGCTGACAGGTGATATTAATTATAATTTTGCAAATATTATTGTTTATCTGCCTGTTTCGATAATGTACATATTATCTATGACAATAGGCTATTTCGGATTAAAGTACCTTGAACTTTCGATTTCATCGCCTGTTCAGAATTCTTCCGGTGCCGTTTCCTGTATTTTATGCTTTTTCATTTTGGGACAGACTCTCGATTTGCTTTCGACTGTCGGCGTTGTAATAATATGCGTCGGAGTAATTGTGTTGGGAGTGGTTGAGAAAAAGCTCCAGGACGGATATGAAATAGGAGATGACAGAAAATATTCAATCGGGTTTGTGGCCTTTATGATGCCGATTTTATATTGTATAATAGACGCATTGGGCACATTTTTTGACGCGTATTATCTTGATGATTTCACAACGACGCCGCTGCTTAACGTTACGGAGGAAACCTTTGAAGCCGTTGCAAATACTTCGTATGAACTGACATTTTTTATCTGTGCCGTTATCCTGTTTATCTATATTAAATTTATTAAAAAACAGGAATTTGCACCGAAAATGCAGGGAAACAGACTTTGCGCCGCAATATTTGAAACGGTAGGACAATTTTTCTATGTTTACGCTTTAAGCGGAAACGGCATTGTTGCCGCTCCCATGATAGCGTCATACTGTGTGGTATCGGTTATACTTTCAAGGATTTTCCTAAAAGAAAAATTGGCTGTTCCGCAGTATGCGGCGGTCATAATTACAATTTTGGGCATAGCAATATTGGGAGTTGCGGACGGGCTGTCCGGCAATTTCTAAAGAATAATAAAAAATATCCCGTAAAAAGCAGATTGTCTTTTTACGGGATACTTATTAATCTTTATTTTCCAAAAAGTTTTTAAGTCTTTGAATACCCTCAACTATGTTATCCATGCTTGTTGCATAGGACCATCTTACATATCCGTCCGCTCCGAAGCCTGAGCCGGGAACTACCGCAACCTTTTCTTTTTCAAGGAAAAGATCCGCAAATTCATCGGAGGTATTAATTACTTTTCCGTACATCGTTGTTCCCATAAGGCTTTTAATATTCATCATGATATAGAAAGCACCGTGCGGATTTTTACAGGAAACACCGTCAATTTCGTTGATTGCTTCAACCATATAATTACGTCTTTTCAAAAAGTGACGGCGCATTCTTTCTATTTCATTTTTCGGACCGGTAAGAGCAGCCACAGCCGCCGCCTGGGCAATGGAATTGGGATTTGACGATGCGTGTGACTGAAGATTTGCCATTATCTTTGCAATTTCGGGAGCAGCTGCGGCAAAGCCTATTCTCCAGCCTGTCATTGCGTAGGTTTTTGAAACGCCGTTTATAACTATCGTGCGTTTTTTGATTTCCTCGTTAAAGGAGGCAATGCTTATATGCTCGCCTTCATAAATTAAATGCTCATATATTTCATCCGAAACAACATAGAGATCGTTTTCAACGGCAAAATCCGCTATTTCCTTTAATTCTTCCTTGGTGTAAACCATACCGGTAGGATTTGACGGTGAGTTTATAACGATAGCTTTTGTTTTATCGGTAAGCGCCTTTTGGAGATCACAGGGTTTAACCTTAAATTCATTTTCCTCTGCGGTATCGACAATAACGGGAGTACCGTCGGCAATTTTAACCATTTCGGGATAGCTTACCCAGAAAGGTCCGGGAATAATAACCTCGTCGCCGGGGTTTAAAATAGCCATAAAGGCGTTTACCAAAGAGTGTTTTGCTCCGTTAGAAACAACAATATCGGCAGGCGCGTAATCAAGCCCGTTTTCCTCTTTGAATTTTTTTGCAACGGCTTTTCTTAATTCAAGCGTTCCGGCAGCCGGAGTATATTTTGTCATACCGTTGTTGATGGCCGCAATTGCAGCGTCTTTTATGTGCTGAGGCGTATCAAAATCAGGCTCGCCGCAGCCGAAACCCACAACATCTTCACCGTTTGCTTTCATTTCCTTGAATTTTGCGTCAATTGCAAGCGTCGGTGATGAACTAATTCCTTTTGCTTTAACAGATAGCATTATAAACCCTCCGATTTTTGAATAATCTAATAATAAATATTGCATTTTTTTTAACAATTTAAATATATTTTACATCAAATAAAGAAAAAATGCAACATTTTATGTAATTAAATTCAAAAATTTTAAACTATAAACAAATACTTATAACCCTGTATATGTTTTTATATGCAATTTTTTGGAGTATTTCGTCACTGTATCCTCTTTTTGACAGTTCGGTAAAAATTAAACCGATATTTTCTATGCCGCAGATACCGTCGGGAAGAAGATCTATTCCGTCAAAATCCGAGCCTATGCATATATTGTCCTCTCCGCCGAGAGATAAAAAATGCTCTATGTGATTTGCTATATCATAAACCGAAGCTGTTTCTTTGCCGGTTAAAAAAAGAGGATAAAAATTTATTCCGACAACGCTGCCTGTTCGCATTACTTCTTCAAACTGTCTGTCTGTGATATTTCGAGGGTTGGGGCAGAGAGAATAGGAATCGGAATGGCTTAAAACCACCGGTTTTCTTGTAATATCCATAACGTCATAGAAGGTTTTTTCGTTTGCGTGAGAAAGGTCAACAATCATTTTACCGTCGTTCATAAAATCCACCGCGCGGGCCCCGAGGAGGGAAAGCCCTCTACCATCGCCGAGAACGCCTCCTCCCAAATTGTTGTCGTTGTTCCATGTCAGTGAAAACATTCGCACTCCCAGCCTGTGAAGCATTTTTAAAACAGCAATATCCTCGGCGGCTTCTCCGCCCTCTACCGAAAGTATTGCTGAATTTAAATTGTTATCTTTGCAGTATTCAATGTCGGAAATGTTTTTGCATATTTTTATTTTGTCTTGGCATAGCTCTGCCTGAGTGTATATATAATCTATTATGTCTATGCATCTTTTGATGGGATCGCCGTAATAATCGGGTGATATGAAAGCGGCGAAAAACTGTGTATAATGTTTATATTTTGACATTCTTCTCAAATCGATATGCAGTGAATTGTCAAAAAGTGAAAAATTTTTATCAAGCGCTTCGCTTGCAGTATCGCAATGCGTGTCGCATATTATATAATCGTCCACAATATCCCTCCGTTCTGCCGCTTATTTTTCAGATAATTATCTTTTATTCTTTTTTGTTTTCCGGCGGTTTTTTTATTATCATAAAACGTAAATCGTCGGAAAAATCCGTTCCGCAAAGGGCGGCGTTAAAATATTTTTGCATAATTTCGGATTTTGCGATTGCTTTTTCAAGTTGCTCTTTTAAGTATTCCTTTTCCGCTCTGTATTTGCCGTAAATATTCTTAAATTGTGACGGTTCTATAATTCCGGAATATTTATCGTCTAAAAGCAGCTCCGTTTTTTTATCGATAAAATGCAGCAAGGATAATATCTTTTCACATTCCGCCATGTTATGCATGAAAAAAACAGCGGGTGCGCCGAGAGCTTCTTTTTCGGACAGCTTTATCATGCTGTTTAATGCGTTCATTACGCTGTTATACAGTATCCTGTAATCTATGTCGTAGTAAGTGCTGTTTTTGCCGTGACTGTCGATGTTTGAATTTTCGGCGGAGTTATCCGGATTGTGCTTGTTATCCATATAATCAATCCTTCCATATATTATTTGACAAATTGCTTGTTGGGCGGATGTTATTTATAGTTTATATCCGCCCTTTTCATGCAGTAAAATAACAGAGTCCCCGATAAGATAAGCATATGAAAAAATTTTGTTATTTTGCCTGTCCTTTGAAATTTTTGCATTTTTTAAGGGATTTGGGGCAAGCGATTGACATTACGGAGTATTTATAATAAAATAGATACGGAAAAATAATGTGAAAAATAAGCGGCGCATCTCATCTCGAAAGCCTGCCTTGAAGTATCAATACAACAGCAAAACCTACGTTTTGCGTTGCATTAGTTCGAGTAGCAAAATCAAAGATTTTGACTCTCACTGAACATACGTCGGCGCTCCTCAAAAGAGCAATCTGCTTGCTTCTTTTTCACATTGGATTTGTGCCGCCGCATTGCGGCGGAACGGAGATTAATGTGAAGTATTAAATAAGCATTTTCTTAAGAAAAACTTAAGAATTTTATATGGGCAATAATAAGAAATATTTGTTATAATAATAATCGAAACGGAAATTAATTTCGGTTTGCGGAAAGGAGTCAAAGATGAAAAAATACAATGTGCTTGTGGTCGACGATGATAAGGAGATAGTAGGAAGTATAGAGCTGTTTTTAAAAGCTGACGGATATGGGGTGGTAAAGGCATACAACGGGCTTGAAGCGATAGATGCGGTAATGGAAAATGAAATACATTTGATAATACTCGACATCATGATGCCGGAATTAAACGGCGTTGAAACGCTGATAAAGATACGCAAAGAAAAAAATATACCTGTTATTCTGCTTTCGGCAAAATCGGAGGACTGCGATAAAATTTTGGGACTTACCGCCGGAGCGGACGATTATGTGACAAAGCCTTTTAACCCGTCCGAGCTTATGGCGAGGGTGAAATCACAGATAAGAAGATACACCTCACTGGGCGGAATAAAGGAGGAGGACAATGTTATAAAAATCGGTACAATGACGGTGGATACCGATAAAAAGACTGTCAGTGTGGACGGAGAAATCATAAAGCTTACAAAGCTTGAATACAAAATAGTCGAGCTTTTATCTAAAAATGAGGGGAAGGTATTTTCTGTTGACGAAATCTACAGAGCGGTATGGAACGATGATACTATTGTAAGCGATAATGCGGTTGCCGTTCACATAAGGCATATAAGAGAAAAAATAGAAATAAACCCAAAAGAACCGAAGTTTTTAAAGGTGGTTTGGGGAATCGGATATAAAATATCCGATAATCGGAAAGGAAGAAGTATAAATGGAAAATAAATATTTTAAAGCGGCGGCAGCTCTGCTGATAGGTATTATTTTTGCAGCCTGCGGAGGTATTGCGTCAAGGGTTATAATTTCTACGGAAAACAAAAACGATTTTATTTATAATTTCGAATGGGAGTTTAAGGACAGCGAATACATAAGAAATCAGCTTTCCGAGCCTATATGGGCGGTAGCCGATTCCTATTTGAATACACAGGATTATATTAACAACAACGGTTATATCATAGAAAAAAATACCGAAAAGAACAAGAACTTTTTTGAGGAAGAAAACAATAATGAAGCAAATGATATAACCGAAGAAAACGAAGGTCAGTCGACGGAAGTTACAGATTCGGAGGTTACCACGGAAAGGGCGGAAAAGGTTGAAGAAGATAAATCGGATTCCAAGGCAAAGGAAGAAAAAACAATTACGCTTGAAGAGGTAAATAATATTCTGGACACAAAGATAAAAAAACGTCTTGCAAAAATAGATAATAATGCGGTTGCTTATTATATACAGGCAAACGGAAAGACATATTCAAACAGTGATATTACCGACAAAAGCGAGTTTTGTGAGGCGGAGCATTATGTGACCTTTAATTATTCGGAGTACGAAGAAGAATCACAAAGCTCATGTTCGAGAAATTTCAGGTTTCCGTGGGCAAACAATGCGGAGGAATGGGAGGATAATATAACAATTTATGTAATGGTGAAGCCGGAGTTTGCGCAGGAAAAGGAGGCAGTTTGGCTTTCGGAAAAAAGCGATGTGGAAGAGGGCATGACCGAAATAGCCGTATTGATTTTTATAGCCTTGCTGCTTTTGGTGTACCTTATCCTGGTCTGCGGCAAAAAAAAGGGCTGTAACGAAATCAAGCTGATCAAGGCAGACTATATGTTCAGTGAATTGCAGCCTGTAATTTTAATTGTTGCATTTACCTGTGCGGTTTTAATAATATGTGCGGCAATTGAGGGAAACGAATACGGAAATTTCCCCGGAAGATTTGCGGTTGCCACGGTAGCTGCCTCGGCGGGATTATTCGGATATATCTTTGAAGGAATGATTTTATCATGGGCAAGAAATATCAAAAATAAAACCCTTATCAAACATTCACTGACATACAAGCTGTTTATGTTTATAAGGAAATATATTGTCAAATTTAAAAATTATATTAAAAATGCAAATATGCTTTCAAAGCTTGTTCATTCCGAGAAAAACGGCATAGTATTTACTGCCGGACTGATATGCTATACGCTTATTGCCTGCTTGTTTGCGCATATGTCCGCGATTTTGGTTATTGTTCTTTTGGCTGTTTCCTGGTATTTTATGTCAAAAAAATTTGTCATATTCAATGAGCTGAGAGAGGCAATTTCACAGATAAGAAACGGAAATCTCGAATACAAAATAAAAAATAAGGATAACGGTATTTTGGGAACGATGTGCGATGACGTCAATATGATAGGCGAGGGTATAAAAAAATCGGTGGAGCATGAGGTAAAGGCGGAGCGCATGAAAACCGAGCTGATAACAAATGTTTCCCACGACTTGAAAACGCCTCTTACATCAATAATAAATTACGCCGAGCTTTTGAGCAAGGAAAATTTATCGCCTGCCGAAGCAAACGACTATGTTAAAATAATAATGCAGAAAAGTCAAAGACTTAAAAATCTTACACAGGATTTATTCGACATTTCCAAGGTGAGAAGCGGAAACGAGGATTTTAACATAGAAAAGATAGACGCATCCATGCTGTTAAAACAGGTTTTGGGGGAAAATGACAGAGAGATAAAAAAAACCTCCCTGGATTTTAAAGTAAGCATTGAGGACGAAGCCTATGTTACGGCAGACGGCAAAAAGCTTGCAAGGGTTTTTGAAAATCTGATAAGCAATATATTAAAATACTCGATGGATAATACAAGAGTTTATATTTCCTTGAAGAAATCCGATAAAACGCATATTGAATTTAAAAATATTGCGTCATATCAGATGGATTTTGACGAGGAGGAAATAACCGAAAGGTTTGTCAGAGGAGATAAAAGCAGAAGCTGTGATGGAAGCGGTCTGGGACTTGCGATTGCAAAAAGCTATACGGAGGCTTTCGGAGGAACGCTTACGGTAAAGACAGACGGTGATTTATTTAAGGTTATTATAGAGCTTTAAATATAAATTAATAATAAAAATTATTTAAAAAAAGTGAATTAAGTGAGAGGAAATATGGTAAAATTATATAATACATTGCAATATAAGCCAAAAAATTGTTACAAATATATTACGAAAAGCACAGTTTGAAAATAAAGCTTAATATATTATGTAAAAAATTAATAAAAAATTAGTAAATTGTTCAAAAGTTATTGACTTATGAGGATATGTTTGGTAAAATAGTATATGTTAAACGGAGCAAATGAAAATTTAATATTCATATTGCTTAAAAATTATATTATTACGGAGGTAACTCTCATGAAAAAATTTATTACACTGTTATTGGCTGCGGCAATGTCGGCAGGATGCATGATGTCCATGACGGGCTGCGGAAATAATAATACCGAACAAGAAGGAAATAATGCGCCGAGCGGCGACGATAAAACGGTTTATATAGGTGTTTACGAGCCGGCTTCGGGTGATAACGGAGCGGGCGGAAAGCAGGAAACATTGGGCGTTCAATACGCAAACTCACAGGTTAACACGGTTGATATTAACGGTGAGGAATACAATGTTCAGCTTGTTGTTGTTGATAACGAATCATCAAACGATAAAGCGCCTTCGGCTGCTCAGGAATTGGTAAGTAAGGGTGCATCGGTTGTACTCGGTTCATACGGTTCGAGCGTTTCTATTGCGGCTTCCGATATATTCCAAAAGGGCGGAGTTCCGGCAATAGGTATTACCTGTACAAATCCTCAGGTAACAGAGGGCAACACACATTATTTCAGAATTTGCTTCTTGGATCCGTTCCAGGGCACCGTTTTGGCAAACTATGCCAAGAATTTGGGAGCAACAAAGGCATACTGTCTTGCAAAGCTCGGCGATGACTATTCGGGCGGTTTGGTTCACTATTTTGAGGAAGCATTCAAAAAGGCAGGCGGAGAAGTTGTTTCCGAAACCTTCCAAGAGGGTAATTCAGATTTCACATCATACATTACAAACGCTAAAAACGCAGGCGCACAGGTATTCTTTGCACCGGTTTCAACAGAAGCTGCCGCTTTGATTATCGAACAGGCATCTTCACAGGATATAGGAATGCCTTTGATGGCAGGCGATACTTGGGACAGCAACGTTATTTTAAATGCCGCAAAAGACAAGAATATTGAAATTCTTGTAACAACCTTCTATCAGGAAGGCGGAAATCCCGAATTTGACGCAGGTATAAAGGAATGGGTAAATGCTGATTCAAAACGTATTGCAAACAACGGCGGAGACGACAAGATTGCAGCCGTTACAGCAATGGGATATGACGCATACTTTGTAGCTTTGGAAGCTATAAAGGCAGCAGGTTCGACAGATCGTGCAAAGATTAACGAAGCTTTGTGGGATGTAAATTATAACGGCGTATGCGGAAACGTTACATTTAATGATACGGGTGATGCAAACCGTGATACGGCTTATGTTAAAAAGGTAAATACCCAAACCGGTATGTGGGACTTTGTTGCAGAACAAGGTGTTGAATAATTAAATCTTAAATTGTAAATTTGCTGTTAGCGGAAGACAGTGTTCTGTCTTCCGCTATAGTCAATTTGTGGAGGTAGACAAATGAATTGGATTACTCAGAATTTGCCTTACTTACTTGCCGGTATTTCCGTAGGAGGTCAATATGCTCTTATCGCTATAGGATATACAATGGTTTACGGTATTTTAAGGCTGATTAATTTTGCACATGGTGATATATTCATGGTAGCCGGGCTTGTTATGGTTTATGCGAGTACCGTTTTGCCTATGTATGTTGCTATACCGCTTGTTTTGATATTTACGGTAATTCTGGGTGTTGTTATCGAGAAAGTCGCATATAAGCCGTTGAGAACAGCTCCGAGAATGTCAATTATGATTTCCGCAATCGGCGTAAGCTATTTATTGCAGAATCTTGCCCTTTATGTAACGGGCGGTCTTAATCAGAACTATCCTACCATTCCGTGGATAGGCGATACAATTACTGTTTTCGGTCAGGCAACAAAGAGGGTAACGGTTATCACACCGATTCTTACGATTGTTTTGGTTATAGCGCTTGTCGTTCTTATAAAGCGTACAAAAATAGGTATGGCGATGCGCGCGGCTTCGGTTGATTTTGAAACCTCGCAGCTTATGGGCATAAAGATAAATTCCGTAATAAGCATGACCTTTGTTATAGGTTCTTTTCTTGCGGCTGTGGGAAGTATTTTGTATTTTTCCAATTATACGGGGGTTGTGCCTACCTCGGGAGCAATGCCGGGACTAAAGGCATTTGTTGCCGCGGTGTTCGGCGGAATTGGTTCAATACCGGGTGCGGTTGTCGGCGCGTTTATAATCGGTATCTGCGAGAACATTATAAAAGGACTGGGCTGGACAGCCTTTTCCGATGCGTTTACCTTTGCGCTGCTGATTGTTATATTGGTTGCAAAGCCTACGGGATTGTTCGGAGAATCTACGACAGATAAGATTTAAGGAGGCATAAATTCAATATTTCTTTTGGATTGAATTTGCGAAAGGAGTTAAGTTATAAGTATGAAAAATAAAAGAATAAGCACTATAGTATCAATTGTACTTATTGCTTTGGTTTTGGGAATTATATATATGCTCGAGCAGGTTATGCCTCACGATCATATGCTGTTTACGGTGTTGAAAAAGGGAGCTATCTATGCTCTTGTTGCCGTTTCCATGAATCTTTTAAACGGATTTACGGGACTATTCTCGCTGGGGCAGGCGGGATTTATGTTGATAGGCGCATATACATACGCTGTTTTAACCATTCCGGTTGAGGCAAGAGCAAGTGTTTATCAGTATTTTGACGGAGGTATTATTCAATTTGCGATAAATCCCATTATTGCAATGATAATTGCCGGAGTATTGACGGCAATATTTGCATATTTAATCGGTTTGCCTGTTTTGAAATTCAAAAGCGATTATCTTGCCATTGCGACTCTCGGTTTTGCGGAAATTGTAAGAGCACTTTGTCAATGGGACAAACTGGGACCTATAACAAACGGTTCTAATATATTAAGAAAGTTTCCTACCTTTGACTCGACAATATTTCCGTTTGTGGTTTCGGGAATATGTATTGCAATTATTGTATTGCTTATCAATTCCACATACGGAAGAGCCTTTAAAGCGATAAGAGATGACGAGTATGCGGCAGAGGCTATGGGAATTAATCTTGCAAGGCACAAACAGCTTTCATTTTGCATAAGTTCGTTTTTTGCGGGAATTTCCGGCGCATTGCTTGCGATGTTCCAAACAACGATTCAGGCTTCGGCTTTCAAGTCGGCAATGACCTATGAAATATTGCTGATAGTTGTTATAGGCGGTATCGGCTCGGTAACGGGCAGCTGCATAAGCGCATTTTTGTTTATTGCCTGCAACGAATGGTGGTTGAGATTTCTTGATGTTGAAAGGGCAGGAGTGCCGCTGTTAAGACCGGGATTCAGAAAGGTTGTCTTTTCGGTTATAATCATGATTGTGGTTCTTTTCTTCAGAAACGGCATCATGGGCAGTAAGGAATTTTCGGTATCAAGAATTATAAATCGAATCACAGGCAATAAATCGAAAAAAAGTGAGGTGTAACAATGAGTAACTGTGTTTTGGAATTAAAGGATGTAACAATGCAGTTCGGCGGAGTTGTTGCGGTAAATAATCTTTCGATGAAGGTAAATGAGCATGAGATTGTTTCTTTGATAGGACCTAACGGTGCCGGAAAGACCACTGTATTTAATGTTATAACAGGGGTTTATCAGGCAACAAACGGCGAGGTGGATTTTAACGGAGAGCTTATGCTTGAGGGTAAGCCTGTTAAAAAAATGAAAAAGATATATGCCGGAGAAAATAACGGAAAGTATACAAAAATTATTTCAAAAACTCCCGACAGAATTACAAAGCTGGGTATAGCAAGAACATTCCAGAATATAAGACTGTTTAAGTCGATGACGGTTTTTGAAAATGTTCTTGTGGCAAAGCATATGAACAGGCACAGCAATGTGTTTTCAGCAACCTTAAAGCTAAATCATAAAGAAGAGGAAAAAATGCGTGAGGAAACGCTGAAGCTTTTGGAAATTGTGGGACTTTCCGATGTTAAAGACGAGCTTGCCACAAGCCTTCCCTACGGAAAGCAAAGGCATCTTGAAATTGCGAGAGCTTTAGCGACAGAACCTAAGCTTTTGCTTTTGGATGAGCCGGCGGCGGGAATGAATCCCCAGGAAACAGATGAGCTGACCGCATTTATACATGAAATAAGAGATAAATTCAACCTTACGATTTTGTTGATAGAGCATCATATGAATCTTGTAATGGACATTTCGGACAGGATTTATGTTGTTGATTTCGGAAAGCTGATAGCTGACGGAACACCGCAGCAGATTCAGGCAAATCAAAAGGTAATTGACGCATATTTGGGGGTGACGGAAGATGAGTAATATTCTTGAAATAAGAGATCTCGTTGTATCATACGGCGGTATTGAAGCGGTTAAGGGTATCTCATTGGATGTACCTCAGGGAGAAATTGTTACGTTGATAGGCGCAAACGGCGCAGGTAAAAGTACAACGCTTAAAACTATTGCGGGGCTTATAAAGCCGTCTAAAGCATCGATAAAATACAACGATACCGAAATTGTCGGAAAAGCTCCCGATGAAATAGTAAAGCTTGGAATAACGCTTGTTCCGGAGGGCAGACGGGTATTTCCGAATCTTACCGTAAAGGAAAATCTTATTATGGGAGCGTATCTCAGAAAGGATAGGCTTGATAAGGATTTTGAATATGTGTATAAGCTGTTCCCAAGGCTTAAGGAGCGTGAGTGGCAGTATGCCGGAACTCTTTCGGGGGGCGAACAGCAAATGCTTGCCGTCGGAAGGGCGCTAATGAGTAAGCCTAAGGTTATAATGATGGATGAACCGTCATTGGGACTTGCTCCGTTGGTTGTTAAAAGTATTTTTGAAATTATCAAGAAAATTAACAGCGAAGGAATTACGGTTTTGCTTATTGAACAAAATGCAAATATGGCACTGCAAATTGCGCATACGGCATATGTTCTTGAAACAGGAAATATCACAATGAGCGGTTCGGGTGCGGAATTGCTTGCGGATGAAAGAGTTAAAGAAGCGTATTTGGGAAAAAACAAATAAAAAGTATTTTGTCGCAGCATTGCGGCTGAACGGAGGAAAACATGAAAAGAGATTTGATTAAGGATATTTATGCCGATATAGATTCCTTTGGTGAAAAAAAGGTTACTCTCGGCGGTTGGATAAGAAACATTCGTGACAGCAAGGCATTTGGATTTATTGATTTAAATGACGGAAGCTGCTTTAAATCGGCGCAGATAGTTTTTGAAAGAGAAGAAGTTTCAAACTATGATGAAATAAGCAAACAAAATGTCGGAGCTGCTGTTATTGTAACGGGAAGAGTTGCGTTGACTCCGGGAATGAAACAGCCCTTTGAAATTAAGGCGGAGAGCATAGTGGTTGAGGGAACGTCTACACCGGATTATCCGTTGCAGCCTAAAAGACACTCTGTTGAATTTTTAAGAGAACAGGCTTATTTAAGACCGAGAACAAATCTTTTTTCGGCTGTTTTCAGAGTCAGAAGTGAGGTTGCGTTTGCAATACATGAATTTTTTAACAGCAGGGGGTTTGTGTACGTTCATACTCCTCTTATTACAGGCTCGGACTGTGAAGGTGCGGGAGAAATGTTCCGTGTAACGACTCTTGATTTTGACAATCCGCCAAGAACCGAGGACGGACATATTGACTGGTCAAAGGACTTTTTCGGAAAAAGCACAAATCTGACGGTGTCGGGACAGCTTGAGGGTGAAACCTATGCTATGGCATTCGGGAATATTTATACCTTCGGACCTACCTTCAGAGCGGAAAATTCAAATACCGCAAGACACGCAGCAGAATTTTGGATGATTGAGCCTGAAATTGCATTTGCGGATCTTAACGATGATATGGAGCTTGCATGGGACATGATTAAATATATTATTAATCATGTGCTTAACAAATGCCGCCAAGAGCTTGAATTTTTTAACAGCTTTGTGGATAAAGGCTTGCTTGAAAGACTTGAAACTCTTGCCGCAAGCGATTATCAGAAGGTAACATATACCGAAGCTGTTGAGCTTCTTAAAAAGAGCGGAGAAAATTTCAGTTATCCCGTAGAGTGGGGCTGTGATCTGCAAACGGAGCATGAAAGATATATTACCGAAAAGATATTTAAAAAACCTGTATTTGTTATAGATTATCCTAAAGAAATAAAATCTTTTTATATGCGTTTAAATGACGATAATAAAACCGTTGCGGCAATGGATCTTTTGGTGCCGGGAGTAGGAGAAATAATAGGCGGAAGTCAGCGTGAGGAAAGACTTGACGTTCTTCAAAGCAGAATGAAGGAGCTGGGACTTAAGGAAGAGGACTACAGCTGGTATATGAATCTGCGTAAATACGGCGGCACAAAGCATGCGGGATACGGCTTAGGATTTGAAAGAATAATAATGTATCTCACAGGCGTTTCCAACATCAGAGATGTTATACCTTATCCGAGAACGGTAGGCAACGCCGAATATTGATTTTAATGAATACAAAAAAGCAGTGAAACCGCTTATGGGAATCACTGCTTTTTGTTTGTCGTTAATCAGTTTGAAGATTTCATGCTTGTCCATAAATCCTGCATTAATTGGTTTGCATCATCCGAAAGATTCGCAAAGAATGTGGATTTATTTTCAAGATAATCTTCGTCGGGATAGGAAATCTTGTTGTTCTTTACTTCATCATCAAGCATTTCATACGCCTCTTTGTGAGGAGTTGAATAGCCGATGTATTCACAGTTTGCAAGTGCAATTTCAGGCTCCATCAGGAAGTTGATGTACATATGAGCCGCTTCTGCCTTTTGTGAGGTTTTCGGAATACATATTGCGTCAACAAACTTGTTTGTGCCGCTTTTCGGTATTGAAATATCGATATAATCGTAATCGTTCATAAGAGTTATGGCATCTCCGGCATAGTAAGGAGCAAGATAAGCCTCCTCAGCACCCATTTTATCAAATATTTCGTCCATTACATAGGCTTGAACAAGTTTTTTCTGTTCTGTAAGCTTATTTGCCGCAGCCTTTAATTCATCCGGGTTTTCGGTGTTAAGAGAATATCCTAAAAGCAGTTCGGCAATGGCAAATGCGTCACGGGGATTATCAAACATAAGAATTTTATCGGAATATTTTTCATCCCAAAGAATATCCCAGTCAATATCCTCTTCATCAACATAGTTTTTGTTGTAGATAATACCAACTGTACCCCATGTGTAGGGAACGGAATAAGCGCTGCCGCTGTCGTATAAAGGATTTTTAAAGGAATCCATTATATATTCCGAATTAGGAATCAGACTGTAGTCAAGAGGCGTCAGCATATCTTCTTTTATCATACGGGCAATCATATAATCGGAGGGGATAATTATATCATAATCAGCTCCGCCGCCCTTCATTTTTGCGTACAGTTCTTCATTTGTGGCATAGGTGGTGTAATTAACCTTAATACCTGTCAATGCCTCAAACTCTCCGTTTACATCTATAATATCGGCCTCGCTGCCGTCTGCGATATATTCGCCCCAGTTATACACATTTATTGACATTCCCTGACCGGCAAACTTTTGATAATATTCCGGATCGGATACCTCTACAGACGATTTCTTTTGTGTTGAGCCGCAGCCCGAAAGCATGGAAACGGCTGTTAATATACAGGTTAAAAGTGTAATGTTTTTTTTCAATTATATCAAATCCTTTCAATTAAAAATCTGTTTCAATATCTGTTAAAACGGTATTTTGTGATTTTTTTGCCGCATTTTTTTCCAAAATGTTTTTTGCGACAAGAACAATAACAACTACAAGAAAAATTATAGTTGAAAGTGCGTTTATTTCCGGACTGACCTTACGTCTTGTCATGGAATATATTGTTATGGGCAGTGTTTGGGAGGTTGAGCCGCTTGTAAAGTAGCTGATGACAAAGTCATCGAGGGAAAAAGCAAAGCTCATAAAAAATCCCGAAAGCACACCCGGAAGTATTTCGGGCATAACAACCTTGAAAAACGCTTTAATCGGACTGCATCCCAAGTCCTGTGCCGCTTCATATATATGAGGATCCATTTGACGAAATTTTGGCATAACGTTCAGAACAACGTAGGGAACGTCAAAGGTTATATGGGAAAGCAGAAGCGTAACAAAGCCAAATTCGAAATTCATTCTCACAGAGAAAAATACGAACAGCAGCATTAAGGATACACCCGTAACAATTTCCGGATTTATGATAGGTATGTTGTTTACGTTCATGGCAATGCTTCGGGGTATTTTTTTCATTCTTGAAAAACCGATTGAAGCGGCCGTTCCCAGTATAGTCGATATTATCGAAGCAAACACGGCAATTAAAAGCGTGTTTCTGAGAGAGGTCAGTATCAGACTGTTATTAAACAGCTTAACATACCAATCAAGGGTAAAGCCGGAAAATACTGTTTTGCTTTTGGTTGTATTGAAGGAAAAAACAATCAATACAAAAATCGGAGCGTATAAAAACAAAAATATCAGTGTTAAATATATTTTGGAAAACTTTTTCATTTTCATACCTCCTTCATATAAGAACTTTATCGTCGTCGCCGTCAAACTGATTCATAACAGTCATTATGATTAGAACAATAATCATAAGAATCAGCGATATTGCCGCACCTAAGTTCGGGTTGTAGGAATTTCCGAGAAACTGCATTTCAATCAAATCTCCGATTAAAAGGTTAGAGCCGCCGCCAAGCATTCTTGATATAATAAAAGTGCTTATTGCCGGAACGAATACCATTGTTATTCCGGAGGTAATTCCCGGAAGACTCAGGGGCAGAACAACGCGGAATATAACCTGTGCGCCGTTACAGCCTAAATCCTGCGCCGCTTCCAAAACGCTCTTATCAATTTTTATCATAACCGTATAAAGGGGTAAAATCATGTAGGGCAGATAATTGTATACCATGCCGAGCACAACCGCACCTTGCGTATTCAGCAGCTTAAAAGGCCCCAGTCCTATTAATCCGAGAAGCGAATTTATAATTCCGTTGTTACCCAGAAGAGTCATCCATGCGTAGGTTCTCAAAAGAAAGTTCATCCACATTGGAAGAGTCACAAGCATAATCATTGTGCTGTGAACTTTTGCGTCAAGCCTTGTGAGTATGTACGCTACGGGGTATGCAAGCAGCAGGCATATTATTGTGGCTATTGCCGCAAGCCATATAGAGCGTACAAATATATTTGTATATTGCCCCACCGATTTTATATATGCAAGGGTGAAATGTCCGCTGTTGTCGGTGAAGGCAAAGTATGCCACCATCGCAAGGGGGATAATTATAAATACAATCATCCATACAATGTATGGGGATGAGGTAAGGACTGCCCAAAGGTTATTTTCTTTTTTAGTTTTGTTCATACGGCGGCACCTCACTTTGTTTTCCTCATGATATGAATATCAAAAGGATCAAAGGTCATGCCGATTTTGCTGCCCGGCTCCGCCGCTTTTGTGGAATGAATAAGCCAGTCAAAATGCTCGGATTTTACCGACATTTCATAATGAACGCCCTTGAAGGTTACATTTGTAACGGTGCCGGTTATCTTAGCTCTGTCGGGATCGGTAATTTTTATATCCTCCGGTCTTATGACAACGTCTACATTTTCATTTTCGTCAAATCCCACATCGACACATTCAAAGTCATGGCCATGAATAGAAACAAGACAGTCTTTTTTCATAATACCGTCAATTATATTGCTTTCGCCTATAAAGTCGGCGACAAAAGCATTTATCGGCTCATTGTAAATATCCTGGGGAGTACCTATTTGCTGAATATTACCGTTGTTCATTACAACAACGGTATCGCTCATGGTGAGAGCTTCCTCCTGGTCGTGAGTTACATAAATGAAGGTTATTTCAAGACTTTGCTGGATTTTCTTCAGCTCAATCTGCATTTCCTTTCTCAGCTTTAAATCAAGAGCGCCCAAAGGCTCGTCCAGTAATAATACCTTCGGACGGTTTATAAGGGCTCGCGCTATTGCAACACGCTGCTGCTGCCCTCCCGATAATCGCTGAATGGGACGTTTTTCAAATCCTGATAAATTAACAAGCTTAAGTATCTGCGTCACACGCGTTCGTATTTCGGATTCCTGCAATTTTTTTACCCTCAGACCAAATGCGATATTATCGTATACGTTAAGGTGAGGGAAGAGTGCGTAACGCTGAAAAACGGTGTTTATATTTCGCTTGTGCGGCGGGAGATTATTAATTCTCTTGCCGTCAAAAATAACATTACCGCTGTCAGGTTCCAAAAAACCGCCTATGATACGAAGAGTGGTTGTTTTGCCGCAACCGGACGGACCGAGAAGAGTAACAAATTCCTTGTCGTAAATGTCCAGGTTGATGCTGTTCAAAATTGTTTCTCCGTCAAAGGCTATAGCTACATTTTCGAGACTGATGATTTTTTCCAACTGTCTACCTCCAATCTAAAAATTTATTGAAATCCCGCATTTTTGCGTGATTTTAAAGGAAAAATTTTAATTTTGAAAAAAATTCCACATTATCTAAACTTTAGCTCAAAATCGACTAAAAGTCAATAGTTTTTGCAAAAAAAATTGTCGTAAAATTTTACAAAATTTAACCTTTTTTTAAAAAGTATATTATATATGTTTTTGCAAATATATTATTCCTTTTCATAGGTTACAATATGCCCCGCAATTTTTTCGATTGTTCTTATGGGAGCGTCGACTGCGCTGCCCCATTCCATATCCTTGTTGCGGTAATCAAATTTCAGTGTAAATTTGTGAATATCATTTTGTATTCTTTCCAGTTCTTTTATTTCCTTTTCATAAAGCAACTTTGAAAATTCCGCAGTTTCATCGGAATTGAGATTTTGCGGTGCTGCGAGAATCAGCTCACGCAGGTGAGGAATACATACGCCTTTTGAATTTATCACCTTATCGCGAAAGGTTTCGTCGTTTTTCCACAGCCAGAATACAACCTCTGTATATCTTTTTACGGTGGAATTTATTTTGTCACAGATAACACAGCCCTTTTCGACATTCAATAATGTGTTATTTATATTATTGACAGCATCGCCGTGGGATTTTTTTAATATATGTTTTTTTTCTGTTCTTATATTATCAATATCCTTTGAGAGCGATGACAGCTTTTTTCTCAGTTCTTCAAGATGAGTGTCCAAAACAAGGGAAAGACTTAGTTTGTTCGGCTTTTGAAACATCATTGAATAGTGCTTTTGACAGTAGCCTTTTTCGTTTGATAAAAGTCTGTAGTCCGGCTCCATCATGGCGGCACCCAAACTGTATTCTACGGCTTCTTCTTCAAGCTTTTTGTGTAACAGACAAAGCGGACATTCGCTTTCCGATTCAAAAGCTTCATTTACCGGTATGGTATATATTTTTTCTTTCATTGTATTAATCCTTTCGTAAAGATTTTTTTAGAAAGCAATGCGGCGGTATGTATTATTATTTTGCCGATGCCTTTTATAATAATGACTGCTGAACAATTTTGAAACGCAGACGCACAGCGGCTTATAAGTGTTTCAGAATTGTTCGGGTGCAAGGCTTTTGTGCTTTTTTTCAAAAAACCTTGCCCTTTGGGTGTCGTCTCCCGACATCCGACACAAACAGTCAGCCATCAATGTCGTGAACCTAAAACAGCATTTTAATGCTGAAATGGATTCGCAAAACCATTTGTTTAGCAGACATTTAGATATTTTATCATATATCGTAAAAAAATGCAATATGGTTTTTCATTGAAAAATGTGAGTTTTTTAATATCATAGGTATTGTTTAAAAATAAAAAAATGGCAGGACTTTTGTATCCTGCCGTTTATGGAGCGGAAGACGAGATTCGAACTCGCGACGTTCACCTTGGCAAGGTGACGCTCTACCACTGAGCCACTCCCGCAAACTCAATATTGATATTATAGCACGATAAAATAATGTTGTCAATACTTTTTAAAAAAATTTTTGAAAAAAATCATTTTTATTATTGACTTAACAGAATAATTATGTTATAATAATATTATTGTCGATTAAATGAGCGTATGGAGATGTATCGAAGTGGTCATAACGAGCACGATTGGAAATCGTGTTGTCCTTAACGGGGCACGTGGGTTCAAATCCCACCATCTCCGCCAAACCAAAAAACCGCATAATTGCTTGTTTTTACAGCATTTATGCGGTTTTTCTTTACATTTAAAGTAATCAAACAAAATCAAAAATAACAGCAAATAATCAATCA
>JAXEIW010000179.1:0-4296 GCA_034101885.1 Clostridia bacterium
TTGGAATCTATTGCAGGTCTTCAGCATTTGAACAGCGGAAGAATTGTTTATGAAAATCCAAAAACGGGAGAAAGTGAGAATCTTCGTGATAAAACACCTTTGGAAATAAGAGAACTGGGCGTTCGTTTATCCTTTGTTCCCGAGGACAGACTGGGCATGGGACTTGTCGGCAACATGGACATAGTTGATAATATGATGCTCAGAAGCTACCGCAAGGGCAAATCATTTTTCCTTGAGCGAAAAGCTCCAAAAAATCTTGCAGATGAAATTATAGAACAGCTTGAGGTCGTTACACCGAGTGCCAACACACCTGTCAGAAGATTATCGGGTGGAAATGTTCAAAAGATTCTTGTGGGGCGTGAAATAGCGGCTTCTCCATCGGTTCTGATGGCTGCATATCCCGTAAGAGGTCTTGATATAAACTCCTCCTATACAATATATAATCTTTTGAATCAGCAAAAAGAACATGGAGTTGCGGTAATATTTGTGGGAGAGGATTTGGATGTTCTTTTGGAGCTGTGCGACCGTATTATGGTTTTGTGCGGCGGAAAAATAAGCGGTATAGTTGACGCAAGAGAAGCAACCAAAGAGCAAATTGGATTGCTTATGACAAAATCACAGGAGGTTGTACATGATGAAGAAGAATAATGAGGCTCATAACCACGTTCACGAACCTGTTTTTCAAGTGGTTAAGCGTGATGATATGATATGGTACAAATCATGGGCTGTAAGATTAATTGCCATTGCCATTGCCTTGATCATATGCGCTTTTGTTATTGTGTTGCTTACCGGATATGATCCGATAAAGGTTTATTCATCTATGATAAGCGGTACCTTCGGAACGTCAAGAAAAATTTGGAATACTCTGCAAAAACTTGCCATGCTGCTGTGTGTTTCATTGGCAGTTACTCCGGCATTTAAAATGAAATTTTGGAATATAGGAGCTGAGGGACAGTCGTTAATAGGCGGTCTTGCTTCTGCGGCACTTATGATATATCTTGGGAATAAACTTCCCAATATTGCACTTATTCCCATAATGGCTGTCACAAGTATTCTTGCCGGCATGATATGGGGTTTAATTCCCGCTTTCTTTAAGGCAAAGTTTAATACAAACGAAACGCTGTTTACCCTTATGATGAACTATGTTGCCATGCAGCTTGTTTCCTTCTGCATAGTATTTTGGGAAAATCCTAAAAACTCAAATAATGTAGGCGTTATAAATCAGGCTACTATGAGCGGTTGGTTTCCGGCAATATTCGGTCAAAAATATTTGTTAAATATAATAATAGTTGTTCTTTTAACTGTTGCAATGTATATTTACCTAAAGTACAGTAAGCACGGTTATGAAATATCGGTAGTCGGCGAAAGTCAGAATACCGCAAGATATATCGGAATTAATGTTAAAAAGGTCATTTTAAGAACTATGGCATTATCGGGCGCATTGTGCGGAATCACCGGTTTACTGCTTGTTTCGGGAACAAACCATACGATAAATACAAGCACTGTGGGCGGTATGGGATTTACCGCAATCATGGTTTCATGGCTTGCAAAATTTAATCCTTTTATTATGGCTTTGGCCTCCTTTCTGATAGTATTTCTTGAAAGAGGCGCGGGAGAAATTGCCACCGCATTTCAGCTTAATGAAAGTGTGTCCGACATATTAACCGGTATAATATTATTCTTTATAATCGGCAGTGAATTTTTTGTAAGATATAAGGTTCATTTTCGCGGTAAAGTCAAAGAGGGGGTAAAATAATATGTTTGCAACAATTATTAATAAAGCTATTGTTCAGGGCGTGCCTCTGTTATTTGGTTCTACCGGAGAAATACTTACCGAAAAGTCGGGAAATCTTAATCTGGGTATTCCGGGAATTATGTATATGGGAGGCAGTGCGGGAATTATCGGCGCTTATTTATACGAGCGTTCGGTTGATGTTCCAAATCCGGCATTGTGTATAATTATACCGCTTTTGGCCGCTCTTTTGGGTTCGGCTTTGCTGGCGCTGATATACAGCTTTCTTACAATCTCGCTTCGTGCAAACCAAAATGTTACCGGTCTTGCACTCACTACCTTCGGTGTTGGATTCGGTGATTTCTTCGGCGGTTCTCTCACAAAAATATTCGGAGAGGGCGGAAACATATCGGTAAAAACAACAGCGGACTATTTTAAAACCACATTGCCCTTTGCAGATGATTTGGGAGCTGTCGGAACAATATTTTTCTCTTACGGATTTTTGGTATATGCAGCGATTATCATAGCGTTAATATGCGCTTGGTTTTTAAAGCGTACCCGTGCCGGACTTCATCTGCGCGCAGTAGGCGAAAACCCCGCAACGGCAGATGCGGCAGGTATTAATGTTACAAAATATAAGTATCTCGCAACGGTTATAGGCGGAGCAATTGCCGGACTCGGCGGTCTGTATTTTATTATGGACTATACGGGAGGTTCGTGGACAAACGGAGGATTCGGTGACAGAGGATGGCTTGCTATAGCGCTTGTTATATTTGCACTTTGGAAGCCTAACATAGGTATTATAGGCTCTATAATTTTCGGTGGACTTTATATAGCGTATGCATATATTCCGGGCCTTAGCAGAGCGGCTCTTGCAATATTTAATATGCTGCCGTATCTTGTAACCATAATTGTATTGATTATTACAAGCGTACGAAACAAAAAAGAAAATCAGCCTCCGGCAGCTTTGGGGCTTCCATATTTCAGAGAAGAAAGATAATACGCGTAACAAAAAATAAAACTCCCGGTTTTCGCATTTTATGCACAGAACCGGGAATTTTTTATTTCGCCGGTTATCTTAATTTTCGTTTTCGAGATAGCTTCTCATCTTTAGAAGCGCCGCTTTTTCTATTCTTGAGATCTGTACCTGTGATACACCTATTATTTCAGCAATTTTACTTTGAGTTTTACCCATAAAGTATCTCATGGTAATAATTTTTCGTTCTCTTTCGCTGAGAATCTCCAGTGATTTATTTACAATAAGCTTATCAATTATTTTATCTTCTTCATATACTGCGGCAATTTTGTCGCCAAGCTCTCTGTTGTCACCGTCGGAGCCTGTACAATATATTGATTCGGGTGCGGCGGTTGCGTCTTGTGCAATTATTATATCTTCCGCGCTTAAACCGCTTTCTGCCGATATTTCCGCAATTGTAGGCTCTCTGTTTAATTTCTGCGAAAGTTTTTCTTTGACGCGCCGTGCCTTGAATGCGTTTGTTTTATAGGTGCGGCTTACCTTTATAATACCGTCGTCACGCAAAAACCGCTTGATCTCTCCGATAATCATAGGCACTGCATATGTAGAAAACTGTACTCCGAAGCTGTTGTCAAATTTTCTTATTGCTTTGACAAGTCCTATTGAGCCTATTTGTATAAGCTCGTCCATTTCATACCCTCTGTTATAAAATCTTTTAGCAAGACCGACCACAAGCCCCATGTTGTTTTCTACAAGCTGATTTTCTGAGCTGCGCTCTCCCGAGTGTATTTTTTTCAATAATACTGCATTATCAATCATTTTTTTATGACCTTTTTCATCGTTACCGATGTTCCGACTCCCGGCGTACTTGTAACCTCAATTTTATCCATAAAGCTTTCCATTATGGTAAAGCCCAGTCCCGAACGCTCCAATTCCGGCTTTCCGGTGTATAAAGGCTCCATCGCTTTTGATATATCGGGTATGCCGCAGCCCTTATCTGTGATTTTAAATTCTACTGTATTTCCGTCAATTTTCCCTTCCATGCAAACTTTCCCGACGCTGTCCTCATATCCGTGAATAATAGCATTTGTTACCGCCTCTGAAATTGCTGTCTTTATTTCCGAAAGTTCTTCGCAGGTGGGATCCAAAGGCATTACAAATGCTGCTGCGACCATTCTTGCCAGATTTTCATTGCAGGATTTATTAACAAATTCCAATTTTATTCTATTTTCCATTATTTTATTCATTCCTTTCTGTCAGTAATTGATTTTAATTATATCTTCTGCAATGCTTCGTCTAATGTATCGCATATAACTATCAGTTTATCGATTCCCGACATTTCTATTATCCTTCGCACCTGCTTTTTAACGCCGAATATAACCACCTTGCCGCCGAGAATTTTTGTGATTTTATATCTGCCCATTATCACGCCGATTCCGGAGCTGTCCATAAATTCTACTTTTGAAAAATCAAATATTACGTTTATTGCATTACTGCTTTTTATTTTGGCGTCAACCGCTTTCCTTAGTTCTGTTGCAACATGATGATCCAAATCTTCTCTAATATTTACAACTATTGTACGTTTTTC
>JAXEIW010000180.1:0-32001 GCA_034101885.1 Clostridia bacterium
ATTTTTAAGGAAAAGATATATGAAAACTTTTATAAACAATTTATTTATCAAGTTTAAATTCAACAGTATATTATTTGCGAACTTTTTAAAGATTTTTTTTGTGATGTTTATAATATTGTGCATAAGCTGTGTTGCAATATCAATGACAATGATGAATATTTCAAAAAACGAAATGCTTATGTATAACGAATCAAATGCAAAAAACATGATAGAAACAACGGAAGGCATTATCGATGAAATAAAGCAGATTACATTAAATATAGCCGTTGACACTGATGTAAGAAATTATATTATGTCCGAAAGCCCGGCAGAGATGCTTCCGGGGTATCAATCAAGAATCTATTCAAAGCTGTATGCGTATAAAAGCATGACAAAATATGTTTATTCCATATATTTGTACAACGAAAAAAATGATACGGTAATATCACATAAGTCTGAAGGTAAATTAAGTTCATTTCCCGACAATGATTGGATTGATATTTACAGAAAGAATCCTAATGATACAATGTGTATTGCACCGTGGAAGGTTATGGGAAATTATCCTTATCTTATTACATATATTTCGTCGATTGCGGGAAAAGGATGTGTTGTTGTAACGGCAGATATTTATATGATTGCCAAAAATTCAAGCAGTGCTTATGACGGCAAATATAAGCTGTATATAACGGATAAGGATAATTCTATTATTTATTCAAATGATGAGAGCAAATTTATGACTGTTTTTGATGATGAACTGTATGCTTTAATTAAGGAGAATGAAATATTTAAATATAACGGGGACAGCTATTACTGTTACTTTTATGAAACAAAGGACAAACGATATATTGTAACTGCTGTTATTAATGACTACATAAAGCATACGCATAGAACGAAAAATTTGCTGATTGCAGGAATTATTCTTATTTTTATTTTCGGAATATTGATTTCGGGAATGCTTGCATTTAATTCTTTCGAGCCTATTTCAAAAATCATAAAGGTAATCGATAAACCTCACGAAAACGACTTTATCGAGGAAATGAAAAATAATGAAGTCAAGTATATCACTACACAAATAATCAACTATATAGACAGCAATGAGATGTTGAAGGAGGAGCTTAATAACAGGCTGGCAGAGCATAATCAGCTGAGCATGATGGCAATGCAGATGCAGATTAATCCGCATTTTTTAAATAATACATTGAACATAATCGGGTTAAAGCTTGCAAAGGAAATAGGTGCGGAAAACGATTTGACCGTTATGGTTACAATGATAACAAGGCTTATACAATATATTTTGAATGTTGACACAATACAGGTGGATTTTAAGCAGGAATTGGATTTTCTGAAAAATTATATAGCGCTTCTTAACTACAGATACAAGGATTTAAATGTGATATGGAACATTGATGAAAAGGTATATAGATGCAAAATTGTCAGGGTATGCTTGCAGCCGATAGTTGAAAATGCGGTATATCACGGTTTGGCGTCCAAGGACGGAGAAAAAATATTAAAAATAAGCGCAAAAGTTGAAGAAGAAAATGTGGTAATTTCAATTGAGGACAACGGAGTGGGAATCAGTGAAGATAAGATTGAAGAAATAAATAAGAACTTGGACGATGATACTATAAGCTCAAAACACATAGGAATAAAAAATGTTTATAAAAGGCTGCGGATTGTATATAACGAAAAAGCTGATTTAAAAATAGAAAGCAAGAAAGGAGAATATACTCGTATATGTATTATAATTCCGACTGTATTCTAAAAAAGTATATAATTGTCGCATAGAAAAGTATAAAATTGTCACTTGTGCAGATTGCCCCTTTTGATGTATAATATATGTAACAGAAATGTTAAAAATATTATCATCAAAAGGGGTTTTTTTATGAAAGTTTCAAGAGAAACAAAGAAAGGATTAGGGTTTAGAAAAAACAGCTTCAGAGAAAATTTTGAGCTTTCGCTTCTTGCTTTGCCGGGTTTTCTGCATATGCTGCTCGTATGTTATATTCCTATGGTGGGAGTGATTATCGCATTTAAGAAGTTTAATCCGAATCTTGGAATATGGGCAAGTAAATGGGTAGGCTTTGATAATTTTAAATTTTTCTTTACATCGAATGATTTTGTAAGAATTATGAGAAATACATTGCTGTACGGTGCCGGTTTCTTGGTTTTGGATAACCTTGCGTCAATTGCCATGGCGATAGTTCTTTATAATATAACAAGCAGAAAGGTGCTGAAATTTTATCAGACGGCAATTATTTTGCCGAAGTTTATGTCTGCGGTTTTAATTGCATTTATAGTATATGCGCTTTTAAATCCGGTATCGGGAATTATAAATCAGGTTATTATCTTTTTCGGCGGAGCCGGAAAAGATTGGTACTCAGAAGCTAATTATTGGCCCTTTATATTAACGGTGGTACACCTGTGGCAAATAGTGGGTATGTCATCGATTATATATTATGCCTGCCTTATGGGTATTGATGAAACATTGTTTGAGGCGGCAAGAATTGACGGCGCCAATAAATGGCATGAAATAAAATATATAATAGTACCGGAAATTATGGGATTGTTGTGTATACAGATAATACTGGGAGTCGGAAGTCTTGTAAGCGGAGATTTCGGATTGTTCTATCAAACGCCTATGAATGTCGGCGTGCTTTATTCGACAACCGATATTATAAACACATATGTATTCAGAGCTTTGCAAGAGGCTACCAACATGGGCAGAACGGCAGCGGTTGGTTTGTTCCAGTCTGTTGCAGGTTTGATTCTTGTTGTGACAAGCAATCTGATAGTTAAGAAAATAAGCCCGGAGAAAAGCTTTTTCTAAAAATCAACATGGACAGTAAGCGGCTGATATTACGGGTTATGCCGCCTAAGGACGGCGGAATGGAGGATAAGATGAAAAAAAAGAAAAAGATAAGCTTTGGGAAGATAATACTGCATACTTTTATGATTTTGCTGGTATGTACATATATTTTACCGTTGGTGCTGATGATTTCCATATCAATATCATCTGATAATTCAATAGCAAATTTCGGTTATACAATTTTACCTAAGGAAATAAGCTTTGACGCATATCGTCAGGTTTTTGCAAATCCTCAGCAGATTTTGCAAAGCTATAAGGTAACGATTATTTTCTCAATCGTTCAGACGATTCTTGCAATGCTTGTACAGAGTCTGATGGCATATCCCTTGTCAAGACCTAATTATATTTTTAAGGGATTTTTACAAAAATACATATTGATTACGATGCTGTTTTCGGGAGGCTTGGTACCGCATTACATATTGTACACACAATATCTGCACTTAAATGACACAATTTGGGTTTATATTATACCGGCTTTGTCAAGCGCATGGAATACAATTGTATTCAGAACATTCTTTCGTGGATTGCCTGACGGTTTGGTAGAGGCGGCAAAAATTGACGGCGCGAGTGAATTAAAAATATTTTTCAGAATTATTTTGCCGTTGTCAACACCTGTTCTTGCCTCTTTGGGCTTTATGAACTTGGTAGGAAAGTGGAATGACTGGAATACAGCGCTTTTGTATATCAGAGAGCCTGACTTGTATTCATTGCAGTTTTTGCTGCAAAGAATTTTGAGAGAAACCGAATATGTCAAGAATTTGCAGCAGACATCGGCTGCGGGGCTTATCAATGAGAACAGCTTGCCGGCAGAGTCAATGAAATATGCAATGGCTATTCTTGCCGCAGGACCTATGCTTGTTGTGTTCCCGTTCTTCCAGAAATACTTTGCAAAAGGATTAACGGTGGGCGCCGTGAAAGGATAACAGAGGCTTAAAATACTGTGCGTGTGAAGACTTGGCACAGAGGTACATTAAAATTGTTCATCATTAGTTTAACATAATAAAAAATAAAATCCATGAAGCAAATTCATGGTAGAAAGGATTTGATTATGAAAAAAGAAAAAATCTTAACCGGAGTGCTTGCGGCGGCGATTTTGACATCGGGTCTTGCTGGCTGCGGCGAAAAGAAAGAAAACCGAGAGGATGGGCAGATTGTCTTAAAATGGGTAATGGCAGGCCCGGGACGTCAGAAGGATTCGGAGGAGGTGTGGGCAGCGGTAAATGAAAAGCTTAATGAAAAGCTCCCCAACGTCAAAATTGATTTTGACATTATTGAAGGTTCGGATTACAAGCAGAAGGTAATGCTGATGCAGACAGGAAAAGAAAAGCTCGATATTGTAAATACATATTCGCTGAACTTCATAGAAGAAGTGGAAAACGGAAGCTTTATCGACATCACAGATCTGCTTGACGAATACGGCGTGGGTATAAAAGAACAGCTCCCCGAATGGCTGTTTGATTATATGCGTGTGGGTGACGGTATTTATGCTGTTCCGTCATATCAGTCACTGGCAAATGAAAGATGCTTTGTAACTCAGAAGGAATATGCCGAGCAATGGCTTGATGTTGAAGGTCTTAAAAAGGAATTGTATTCAAGTGATTATGCTACCGACGGTGCTGTCAAAATAATAGAAGACTACATGCAGAAGCTTGACGAAAACGGAAAGATGTATTACGGCGCTTTTCATTACAATGAATATCCGACAAAGGGTACCGAAGCGATAAAGGGTAATTTTATTGTAGATAATAAAACTCACGAGGTTTATTATAAATTTGAATACGAGCCCATAAAAGAGCAATACAAAAGGCATGCCGAATGGTACAAAAAGGGATGGATAAGAAAGGATGCACTGAGTTGTACCGATGAAGGGGAAAAGAAAGGGTTAATGGAAGGTTATATATTATTTGATAACGGATACGATCCGTGGATAGAAGGTACTATCGGAAAGGAGGGAGCTGAATTTATTGCTATTCCGTTCAGCGATAAATATTTTATTCCTTCAACATCGGCAGCGGGCGGAAATGCCATTACCGCAAGCTGTGAGCACCCTGATACTGCAATGCAGGTTTTGAACATTTTTCAAACAGACAAGGAAATATATAATCTTTTAACATACGGTATTGAGGGCAAGCATTATACAAAGGTGGGAGAGAACAGAATTGAAACACCTTACGGCAGTCAAGGCGGTTCAAATGACGCTTACGGAATCTATAAGTGGATAGTAGGAAATACTCAGCTTGCATATTTAACACAAAATGATCCGGATGATATACGTGATTTTGAATTTAATGTGGTAAATAAATCCGATTACCGTTCCGATTTGATTGGATTTGTTCCCGTTCTGGAAGACGTTGCCGATAATATTGCACAGCTTGACGCAATAAAGGGAGAATATATGAAGACCTTGGCCACAGGTGCTCTGGGAGACGGCTGGGAGGCTTACTACAACGAGTGGATGGAAAAGGCAAACGCAGCAGGCTTGCAGAAGGTTAAGGAAATTCTTCAAAAACAGGTTGATGAATTTCTGGCAAATAAACAGTAATGTGAGATTGCATTATTGTTTTGAAAATAAAAAAGTGAAAAGAAAGGACAGATAATTATGAAAAAAAGTGGAAAATTAATGTCAGCATTGACAGCAGCTTGTATATTGCTGTCGGCAGCGCCGGGTTTTGCGGAAGAAAATACGGATAATATCAAAACGGTTACATATGATAAAACAAATCATGTTTCATATGTAAGTTATACTCCGCCGGATGTAAACAGCAGAGTGTATATTAATAATGCAGGAGCATTTCCGGCATATAATAATGTTTTGTATGCAGATTTTGACAATATAAAATATTGTGACTATATTACCGGTGCTGTGCTTGAAATGCCGGGAGGTTTAACACAAAATAAAAACATTGTAATACGCTTTACTGCAAACGAAGCATATATGGAAAGTGATAATATGCCTGAACCGGGTGTTTACTATTGGGAAGGAACAGCCGAGGACCCGGATGGTGCGGACGATAATGACGTATGTTATACCTATTTCTCAAAAATTGCGAAGATTCTTAACGGAGGAGTACCGAATTTAAGAAGAAATACCACTAAAACAGGTTCATATAGTATTAGTAGTAGTGCTGATGATTACACCACTTATACTTTAACAAAAGGTGGTATAGCTTCAGACTTGCCGGAAATTATAAACACTTCACTAACTAAAACAACAGTAGACGGTACGAACTATTATTCAACTGCTAATCTGCCTTTGACACCGGATTCTGTTGGATATAACCTTGAGAATCAAACATCTATTTCAGTTTCCGGACAAATGAAATTTGATTTATCAAAAATCAGCGGACTTGTAGATAGAATAAAGAACTCTAACGGCAGAGTAGCATTTATGTCACGTGGCGGAGGTAATATAAACTTTGATTTCAGTAAAGCAAAACTGCATTTAACATATGATATGACTTCAATTGCGTCGGCTATAGAAGCTGAAATTGCAGCTGCCGATACAACCGAAAAGGTAAAAAAAGTTGTTGAGGACTATAACGCCTTTATCGGAATTGACACAACCCTGATTTCAAATATGGATTATGCTTATGCAGAGGTTGCAAAGAATACGGCTTCAGCCGGTTATACTCTTGAAACATTTAAGACTGCCGTTGAGGAGGCTGCAAAAGCATATATCAGAACATATATATATGAACAGGATAATTATGTTATTTATAACCAATATGACGCCGGCTATGCTTACGGATTATATGTTAATCAGCCTGTTGTAAGAGTAATGGGCAATAACAGATCTGTTTTAAGAGAAACCGTGCATACTAAACAATGGCAGTTTATGTCATCATTTGACATAAAGAATGTCGACGCTGTAAAAAAGATAGCATATAAGTCAACATGGAATAAAGTTGGAGAAAATGACATTAACTTTATAACCAATGTTACGGGCAGTTTTCCGTTATCCGTTAAGTCGGGATTAAATAATGACGAAGAAAACAAAAAACGTTTCAGCGATAATAAAACTTACAATCCAAAGGCTTTGAAGACGGTCAGAAATGCAGCAAACGGAAACACCGTGACTGTGGGAACAGACAGCTTTGACTGCACCGGCAGAATCGAGGATTTAAAAGAGATATATAAAACAGCTGATTCGGCAACTTTATCAATAGCAATCAGTGGAGGAGAATCGGGATCAGCCTGGTCGTTGCTTGATATGCCGACATTGGAAGTGGAATATGATATGACGGCGGTTATGGATGGATTTAATACAGAGGTATCAAATGCCGACAATGCGGATGAGTTAAAGAATGTAGTTGAAAAGTACAATAAATTTATCGGTGTGAACACAAATGCACTTGTAAATATGGAAAATGTTTATAGTGAGCTTTTGAACAACAATTATACTTTTGATACTATAGAACAGCTTAAGGAAGATTTTAATACGGCAGCAGCCAAATACCTGATTACGGTTACATATGATAAGCCTTCGGAGTATATTATATATAAAAAACCCGGCAGTGGTTCATGGAACGGTCATATTACTACAGATCTTGCCTTGGTTAATACGCCGTTTTATATGACTGATACGAATAATACATATTTCAATGCCGACAGCGGAAGTGAGCTTGATTCATATTATTCTTCGATAATTTTAGGATATGATATACCAAATCCGCAAGCTGTAACAGATGTGGAGTTTACGGCAAAAGCAAAGCTCAGAGCCGCGGGCGATATAGATACAAAGGTTGCAAGGAACTGCCGTGTTGCATGGGATTTGTGTGACGAACCGATAACCCAAGCCGGAGTCGGATATTATTATGATGATTCCGAAAAGACTGATGATGTATATGATAATATAAAATCATATTATGAAAGCAACAAAGCAACGAATACAACCGTATACAATATATCGGATATAGTAGAAGAAAAAGTACAAACTCCTATGCAGATACCTTCAGCTGTAAAGGACGAATTACAAGCTGCGTCGGAAAATGCAAAAAGACTTGCGTTAATATTTAACAGTGATTTTAAACGTAATGTTATGTCGCCTACAAGTGAACATACTTTGAAGATTACATATGATATGACAGCTTTGACGGAAGGCGAAAGAGCGTTTGAAACGAACGGCTTTAAGGCAAACAGCGTAAAAGCGGATGACAGCGCAGTATTGCTCAATGACGGAGCAAGAGTTGAGCTTACTCAAACACAGCCCGACATTGAAAAGGATACCGAAATAGCCGTTATAGCTGCCGCATACAATAACGGAAAGCTTGTTAAAGCATTGCAGACAACAATCACAGCACCGGGATATATGGGCAAAACAATTGTTACAATCAACGGTTTTAATGATGTGGAATATGACGGTTTGAAAATAATGACGTTAGAAGGATTACAGAATATTAAACCGCTTTCGTTGTCAAAAAATATTTCACTTGAATGATTTGTATTATAAGCTATGGCAGAGAGATCTGCCATAGCATAAACACTATAAAAGAAAGGGCAGGATTTCATGAAAAAAAGAATTTACAGTGTGATGTTATCGTTGACTTTTATTGCTTCGGCGTTAGCAACCAATGCGTTTGCCGCAAAGGTGAAAATTGATTCTATCGATGAAAAAGCAGCTGTGCTGGAGAAAATCGGACTTATTGATTCGAATATAAATGAAGAAACGCTGACAAATTTACAGATTGCAAATTATCTTTTAAAAATCTTTAATATTGATTCGCCGGAGGGAGAAATTTTCGATTATGCTCAAAGCTGCAATATTTTAGATTCATATGATAAACCGAATGACGAATTGACTTATAATATGCTTTGCAAAATGACAGTTTCCGCTTTGGGTTATGATGTTGAGGCAGAAATGATGGGAGGATATCCGTCAGGGTATCTGAGTGTTGCCGGCAGTAAAAAGCTGTTGAAAAACGTAACTGTAAATGAAGACGGGTCGGCAGACAGAGAAGATGTTATCAATATGCTCTATAATATGCTGGAAATTGAAATGTGTAACCGTGTTTTTAACAATGGGCTTTCAATAAAAGAGGGAACGCCCCTTGACAGCATGGGAATAACAAAGGCAGAAGGAATCGTAACTGCTGTCAAGGATAGGACAATGATGGGTGACAGCGTGAATTTCAGAGATGAGATTGCGGTTGATTCTGTGTTATATACCTGCAAACTGCAAGAGGATCCGGCGGCCTTTTTCGCAAAAAAGGTTGTTTATTATTATGACAGCGAAGAAAATGAAATATTATATCTTTTTGCGGATAAAGACGGAGTATTAACCGTTGATGCGTCAATGCTTACCGAATACAAGTATGATGACGGGACATTCGATGTAAAATATTCCGATTTGCGCGAGGAAGAGTATAAATTTAAGGCTAAACCAAAGTATGTAAGCCTGAACGGCGAGGAAATAACAAGCGGAGAAGCATTAGAAAAATTGCTTGATTTCGACTACGGCATTATAACCGCAATAGACTATAACAACGATAAGGTATATGATGTGCTTTTGGCGGAAAAATACGAAAATTATTTTGTTAAATTCAGAGGTACCGATTTCATATATGATATGTACAGCGACAATGAAATCATGTTTAATTTTGATGACGATGATTATACCTATACCTTTATAAAGAACGGTGAAACCGCATCGTTTTCGGATATTTCAAATAAATGTGTATTGTCGGTATATAAGTATTGCGGCGGAAAAGATATAAAAATATATATTACCGAAAAAAGCGTAAACGGCAGGCTTGAACAAAAAAGCACCGAAGATAAGGGAAAAACAAAGCTTGTTATCGATGGCTTCCCTTATTACACCTTTATCGATATGCAGAATGTTTCATTGGGAGATATAACTACCTATTATTTGGATATAAACGGTAATGTTGCCGGATATGACAGCACAAATATTGTAAGAAATATGGAATACGGTTATCTTGTAAAGCTGTATGAGGATGAGGACAGTGCAAATATTGCCGCCAAAATTTTTACAAGAGCAGAAGGAATGTTAAATTTGCAGTCGGATTCTCCGTCGATTAAGATTACATATAAGGGTGAAAGCGCAAAGTGTTCCTTAAATGTAATAAAGTCAAATTACAGCAGTGTATTTGACGGTGACGGTAAATTCATACCGCAGCTTGTGCAGTTTGTTTCGGACGGCAGCAATCTGAAAAAATTGGTCTTTGCGGCAGAAGAAACCGAGGATAATGAAAATAAAAGTTATTTTAAGATTACAGAGTCGGGAAAAAGGGTATACGGAACGAATAAAATGGGCAATTGCGCCGTAGAAGGAGGCGCAGAAGGGTATACATGGATTGTGGCAATTCCGCCCGACGATGAAATGAACGACAACAGCAAGTATCAGTCGGACTATGCGCTTAGCAATACCTCGTCATATAACTGTACCTTGTATGATACAGATGATTTTATGAAGGCAAGGGTTTGCGTTATAAAGCTTGCCGACTCAAACAGAGTGACAAATACAAATCAGGTTGACAAAGGACTTCCTTTTGCCGTTGTTGAGGAAATGGAGCTTATGGAAGAATATAACGAGGAAAAAGAGGAAGTTGAGAAATTCTGGAGGGTGTCGCTGGGTTATAAGGGAAAGGTCGCTGATTACAAGCTCAGGTATCAGACAAACGGTTTATATATGGGAGAAATGTCTATAAGCACCGGTGATGTTCAAAGTGATGCAAGACTTATTAACACAAATGATGACAGCGGTTCGTTTTTAAACCCGGGAGACGTAGGTCAGATTGCTTTGGATCAGTTCGGATATTTGGTGGCATTCAGAAAAATTTATAATGCAAAATACGACTGGATGACATTTAAAGTAGCGGGAGATTATGTGCAGGGATATAACATTGCACCGGGATTCAGAAGCGGTTCGGCCGCTGAATCGGTGTTTGGATACGGTGAGGTAAAAAATATTTCGGAGGATTATATTGTAATTGAATGTAAAAACGATAATATTCCCGATTCAAGCACAAACAAGATCTATACCGCAAAATCTGTTTATCCGCTCAAAAATAATAATTTGGTAGGATACATATATGACAGTAAGGAAAAAAGGCAGAAGGTTGAGGCAGCGGAAGTGAGCGATATTCATATAGGGGATAAAATAGTGTTTAACTATGTTCTTTATAAATTTGAATCCTTTGTTGTATTGAGATAGCAGACAGGCAGTTTAGAGTTAATGGAAAGGACGGATATGCATTATGAAAAAAATAAGATTAATTTCCGCATTGTTGGCAGCAGCATTTACTTTTTCAGGCCTTTGCACGTTTTCGTTAGCAGAGGAACAGTTAATTGAAAAAAATATTTCTCCCGAAAATGTGGTTTATGCCTTTAATAATTATGAGCCCGACGGCGGAAATATAGGCTACGGAGTGAAAGTAAACTATGATTTGGCAAAGGGTTACTCTGCTGCAATGCAAAATTACGGATACTCTGAATATATAATTCCCGATATTGAAGCTGTTGAAAAAATATACTATACCTCACGTTTTCATTTACAGATAAAAAGAAGTAGCGGTAATTTGATGTACACCGTTAATGATTTTATAGAGAATATGCCGGAGAACGGAGAGTATGTATATAAGGATAAAAGCGGTGTGTTAAACGAAAATGAAGAGGAAAGAAATATTGCTTACAATCTTTTATATCGTTTTTCGGAGCTGACCAATGCAAATTACACAGCCTTGGAAAACTATACAAGACCGGGCAGAGCTTTGGCAAAAAATATTACAAATATATTGCGCAATGAGGATAACACTCTGACCTTTGAGCCGGTAAACGAGCTTGTGTTTAACGGTACTGCCGGACTTAAAACAGATGTAACTCTTGACGTTACGCAGAAAGTTATTGACGCTGTTAAAGCTTCTGCCGACTCGGAAGGCAGCTCAAAAATAGCGTTTGTTTTAGGCAATGGAGATAACACAAGAAATTATCTCGATACGGCAAGACTTACGGTATTCTATAATGTAAACAAGCTGTTTTCGGCTGCGGTTAAAAAGGCAGCTTCGTCGGAAGATATTGAAACGGTAATAAATGAGTATAATGGATATATCGGGGCGAATATTAATATTTTTGATGATATGAGCGAGGTATATGACGAGGTTTACAGTATTTTAAAGGAAGAATCGGAGGAAGAATATACATTCGAAAAAACAAAGTCGGTTTTTGATATGGTTGTTGACAATCTTATTGTAAGCAGATCTTACGAAAAATTCGGAAAAGAGGGTGAGGTAAACAAAATCGACAGCGATGAATTAAGGTACAATTTTAACTCGCCTCACGGGCCGGGCTTTGACGATTATTCCACTTATATGTCCTTTTATACTGAAAATATAAGCAATACGCTTACCTTCACATCGGGAAGTGCAAAGATTGTTATAGGCGAAGGTAAAATAACTTTGTCTGACGGCACAAACACAGAAAGCACAGCAATTTCCGAAGATTTCAAAGGAAATATTATTCTGAAAATAGGAATAGACGAAGTTATGACGGTTGTTGTCGCAAATGAAGAAGAAAGAGTGGTATTGTCATTAAATTTTGATGACTGTACTGCGGCAGACGCTGTATTTACGGCTGACGGAACTGCCGATGTGTCGGATTTTGCAATTCAGCAATATCCTTTAAATTATGAAAAGGAAACGACCGGAAAGCTTGACGGCATTTTGGAAATGCTTGAAAAGGAAGAAAGAGAAAACGCAATTTCAAATTATGATGCGGCTGTTTCGGAAGTTGAAAATATGGCGGATGGAATAGCTAAAAATGAGCTTACACTTTATTTGAAGCTTTTGTCGAAAAAGGTGGAGTATGCCAAAGATGAACTTAAAAAGGCGGATGCGGAGGCTGCAATTCAAAAGGCGGAAAATTCTCTTAAATATGAAGATTATACAAAAGCCGAAGAGCTTGTAAAGCTTGTTAATGATGAAGCAATGCTGAAAGAACTTAACGAAAAGCTTTTAAAGGCTAAAGAAAAATTCGATAAAATTGTGCCGTATATCGTTTCGGTATCTGTTGACGGCTCATGGAAAACGGGAGCAACGCTTACCGCAAAGGTAGCCATGGAGGACAGCTGCGGAAACGGTGACGGATATAAGCTTGAATGGCTTGTGAACGGCAGAGAAAGCGGAATTGAAACAGAAACGTTTTATGTTGAAAGCTCTTATGCGGGTGCGACTGTGGTTTTAAGAGCCACACCTAAAAATAACAGCGGAGCATTCGGAGATTCAAAGGAAAGCCTTGAAATAAAAATACCGGAAAATAAAAGCTCATCATCGGGCGGCAGCTCCGGTAAAGGATCGGGCGGCGGATCTTCGGTAGTATATAACGTGCCGGCAAAGAAAGCGGAAGAATTGACAAATGAATTGAAAATAACAAATAAAATAGAAAATGAAGGAACAATCTTCGAGGATATTTCAGGTCATTGGGCTGAAAATACAATTAACAACATGATGAAAAAGGGAATTGTAAAGGGAGTGACAGCAATCTCCTTTGAGCCGGACAGAAAAATTAAAAGAGCGGAATTTTTAACGATTATTTTAAGAGCCGCCGATATTGAGGAAAAGGTATATACAAATGAATTTGTTGACGTTAATGCCGATGATTGGTATTCCGGAGTGGTTGCAACGGCATATTCACTCGGTTTAATAAGCGGCTTTGACGGAAAATTTAATCCCAACGATAATATTACAAGACAGGAAATGGCAAAGCTTTTGGTGTCTGTATATGAAATCAAAAACGAAACAAAAATATCAGATACGGGAAATGTTCAGTACAAGGATTTACAGGATATTTCCGATTGGGCGGCAGAGTTTGTGAGAAAAGCGTACAATGCAAAGCTTATGCTGGGTGATGATAATAACAATTTTAATCCGAAAAGCAGTGCGACAAGAGCGGAAGCCGCTGCGGCTGTCGAAAGATTTTTAAATGAGTAGGGAGGAAATAACATGAAAAGAATACTTGCTTTATTACTCAGTATGGCAATACTTGTTCCTTTTTATGCCGGAACGGTGACGGTTACCGCGGCGGGATTTACGCAGGAAGAAAAAGAGGCGGCAGAGCAGCTTTTTCAATACCTGAATCCGAAGGACGAAAGGGTAGCCGATGTGTATTCGGCATATAAGGCAAAGAACTATAAAAAAGCACTTGAACTGTACAGGAATTATTTCATAAACAAGCTTGTAAAAAAGAATGTAGGTCAGACAGGATGGCATAATTCAAATATTGCAGGAACATTTTTGGCTATGGCGGATATATTGGTTGGCAAAATGACAGTTGAGCAGTTTGCGCAGAAATACGATGACAGAAAACATTACAATTATCTGGAATGGTGGGGAGATCCCGACAACAATCAGCCGGTTAACTGGCTTGGCGGTATGGGTGTGGAGCCAAATGCACAATCGGACGGTCTTGGATTTGAAGTGAATTTCAGACATCTTAATAAGCTCGGTGCTGCATTCTGGAACAGTGACGGCGATGAGATTTATCTTAAGAAATATTTACAGATTATTGATGATTATTGTGTAAATCAAAAAAAGGTTACAGATCAGTATCTGATAGATAATCCTACAGTTGAGCCTGACGTTCGTTTCTGGATGACAGGCGGAAAATATGCCCAGAATTATTTGTGGTTGTTTGAAAGAATGAATAATTCATCGAGAGAGCTTGCGTATTTTGCAAAAATGCTTGTGCATATTAACAACGGTGATAAGCCTGAATGGGCAGACATCGGTTTGCCGGTTGAGGGAGAATTAAAGCAGGAGGACTATGATCTTTTTAATCCGCTTGTTATAGCGCACTATGCTTATTCGATAATTACAGATCATCTTGAATTGTGTCAGAATGTTTTGAAGGATGGATTTTTGATTACAAATCAACACTCTGAGGGTGTTTTGTCTTTTGCCAAAATGAGAGAGCTTTTTGATGAATTTTCAAACCTTAATCAGTATGATGAGCGTTTGGCTCATGCAATGAATGTTTTGACAGAAGGGGTTGCTTTTGCGGACGGTTCACTTTCCGAGAGAAGCTTTAACTATAACAGTGGGACGGTAAAGGGATATGAAGAAGTGGTTGAATGGCTGGAAACTGCAAAAAACGGAGTGCCGGAATATGCACAAAACTATGGAGATGCCGTTAAAAACTGGGATAGACTTGTCTATGCTTACAGAACAACCATAGGAGATATGCCGTGGGTAGGAAACGGCGGAGGTGCCGGAACAACTCGTCCTATATGGAATAATGAAAATGCCTATCAGGAGAAAAAGGCTTCCGTTAATATTGATGAAAAAGCAGAGTATACCTCCGTATATCTTCCTATAGGCGGATACGGTACAATGCTGTCGGGAAGAGATATGTTAGAGGACGTTTCTCTGAATTTTTACAACAACAATAAGAAATCCGGTGGGCATACAAGCAATTATACAAATGCCGTTACTCTGACAGGATACGGCAGACCTTTAATTGCAACGGGAGGCGGCCCGTGGTACGGTGAAGGCTTTGCACCGGAAAGCCAAAAGCCTATTTACGATATTTTGAATAAATATTTTGAAGAAGGGTCTACGTATAAGGGTTCAACACTTATTGTAAACGGCGGCAACCAGACAGGTCATACGATTCCTGCGGGAGAATTGTTAAAATCAAATTGGATGGCAGGAAAGAACTTCGATTACGGAGAAGGTACTTGGAACGGCGCTTATACAACTCCGGCAGGAAAAACCGGAAATTATGCAATACACAACAGAAACTTTATATTTGTAAAACAGGCAAAGCTGTTTATAGTAGAAGATGAAGTGCAAAATCTTACCGGAAATTCCAATACTTATTCGCAAATATGGAGAATGCCCACGTATGTTCAAGATCAAGCAACTATGAGCGGATTCAAAAATGAACAGGTTGTTCTTGACGAAAATGATAAGGTTATGTATACCAATGATACAAACGGCCCGAATATCTGGATAAGCGCATTCGGCTCAAATGATCTCAGCTATGTGAAATATTACGGACAGCTTGACCCGATAGCAATCGGCTGGTCATACGGCGAAAGCAGTGAAAGAGTACCGGCAGCAGACGTTCATATCAGCTGGAATGACGAGGCAAAGGAAACCACAAAGGTGGCATCGGTTCTTGATCCCGTAAAGAATACAGATAAACCGTTTAAATCAAAGACTGATATTTCCGACAAGGAAAAAGGAATAACAGGATTTGAATATGTTACCGATGACGATATTAAAATTACATATTATTCATCTGTTGAGCCTCAGGAGCTGACATATAAAAATATAACGGCAAATGCAAAAATTTTGCTGACGGTTGAACGAGAAGGAGAGCCTGTAAACGCAATGGTTTTCGGCGCTGATAAGGTTAACGTGGGAGAAAAAGAACTGTCCTGCGATAAAAACGGTTTTGAGTTTACCGTGACCGAAAGCGACACGGAAATATTAAATACAATATATGTTCCGACATATTTTAAATGGGTTGAAGAAGAGGATGGCTCATATTATCCCAAATATGATTCCATTTCGGACAGTGACGCTGATAAAATTATCGAAAGCATCAAAAATAAAACGAGTTCTTTTAGAATATTAAGATACAGCGATTCAAAGTATTTAATAGGATTTTATAACAAAATTGCCGCAGAAGCCGTAAACAGCCTTTCAAGCTTCAATCAAATGCCCTCTTCAAAAAAACTTGATGAAGTTAAAAATGCCATAATTGAATCGGCAGATAAAATAGCCGATACGGCAGAGTATTATAAAAAAACAGAATATTCCGATAAGGTTATAAGCGAATTAAAAGTTTTATTTGATGAGTGTGCAATTTATGCCGAAAAAAATCGTTCCTTACCCGAATTGTATAATGCATACAGGGATATAATGGAAAATATTGTTTGTAAATCGAAGGTATTAAATGCGGAAAACGAAAATATTCCGATATTTGAAAATGCTTTATCCCAATTGGATAACGCTAATGAAGCGGTTGATACTACAAAGGATAATATGGAATAGGAAATCTGAAAACAGGGCGGAAAATTTTCGTAATTTTTCGCCCTGTTGCAAAGTGAAAATATGGAGGTAAAAATGAAAAGGATAATTTCATTGCTTTCGGTCTTATGTTTAGTATCTGTATATATGCCGGTATATGCAGATACCGTTAATAATACTGAAGATATTACGGTTACAGTAACCTACAAACCGGAAAAATATATTTATTTTCACAACAAATCCTATGTTGTAAATTCGCCTAAGATGCTTGTCGATACATCAAGCGGTTATTCGGCTTACTCGACCAATGCATATCTTGCGTATGATGTACATAATTCCGATGCGATAGAAATGGCAGAATTTTCTGTTTTTTGTAATTATATTACAGATAATACTTCCCAAAGAAGCGGAAATACCTTTTATTCAAGAATTGACGGCTCTATAGCTGATATTGCCGCCGGAACGTATGAGCAGGATTCTGAAAAATATAAAGAATGGAAAACTTATTTTACGTCATATACGGACAAAACAAAGCTTTGGAGATTTAATACCGCGTCCTATCCCGAGCTTAAATTAAAAAATCAATATGATGAAAACGGATGCTTGAAGACGGAGAAAATATACAGCGGTTGGCTTGAAAGAGAATTGCCCGAAAGTGTTGTGGCAGAATTAAAAAATTCGTCCGATGAAAATAAAAGCACTGTTTTTACCCTTTGGGCTTTGGGCGGAGGCAACAATGTACAGCCCGATATAAAAATATCTGAATTAAAGGTAACTTATGATGTGTCCAAGGTAAGCAATCAGTCGGAAGAAAATGTCATGAATATTATAAATTCAACCGAAAATGCCGATGAGATAAAATCATGTATAAAATATTTCGGAAGCACTTTAAAAATTGATGAAAATATAATTTATGACATTAACGGTATTTGCGGCGATTTGTCGGAAGATATAAAAATCGGTACTGTGTTTACGGCGGATTCTTTTAAAGAAGCATACAATAATTTCGCAGCGGAATATATAATATCGGAGAACGGAACGGAAATTGATACAACATCACTTACCGTTGAGGAATTTATAAACGAAGCAAATAATTTTTCGGGAACCACAGATGATTTTTTGAATTTGATAAATAAATACGCTTATGCGGCAGAAATAAGCAAAGAGTATATAAATGATTTCAATTTGCTTTCCGAAAGTGAAAAATCGGAAGTTATTAATACTTTTTTAAGTGAAGCTGACGCAGATAAAAATATTAACGATTTATTTTATACCAATCTTACAAAGGTTTACAGCGGTTCTCAATATGCTGATGAGGTTAAATTTTCAAATGATTTTGAAAGTAACTGGAGATTTTTTAAATATTTTTTAAATCAGCTTGACTTATCCGAGGCAAAAATGGAAACCGTAAAGTCATTATATGATACCGGAAAATATGAGGAGGCAGTAAAGGAGTACAGAAATATCGTTCTTGACGAAATGCGTATTACTGATTTGGGTACGCTGTCATATCATGATAATTCATATCAAAACAGAGCATGGGCGGAATTTTTTGCGGGTGTAAATAACAATTACCCCACAACCGGAGGATATGCCGTATTGAGAAACTGTAATCTTCAGGGAAGTCCTTACAAAAAGTTAACCCCAAACTGGACGTACTCGGTAAAATTTCCGGATCAGGCACATACATCGGATATAAGTTATTTTACCTGCTTTAATCCGCTTGCGGCAAAATATTTTGAAACAGAGGATGTTTTATATCTTGACAAGTGGATGCAGATAGCAAATATTTTCTGTACCGAACACAGGAGATGGTATAATGAAAATTACGGCGCAGATGATTACCATACAAATTGCTGCTGGCATTATAAGAATGCGCAGTCTGCCCTTAACCAAGCGGACAGAACATCAAATATAATAAGGGTGCTTGCAATATTTGCAAAGCTTGCGGATGATAAAGACAAACCGATTTCGTGGGCAAATGTTTTGGAAGCAAGGGGAAAGATTTCTGATGTTTCTTTGTATGACAGTATAGATCCGGTTATCTTTTCAAATATCGTTATGTCATTAATATATGACCACTCCGAAGCTTTGTCTTTAAGGTATGAAAATTACGGGTCAGTACCGAATCAAAGATTTTCGGGATTAAAGGCTCTTGCAACCGTTGACAGATTCTTTGCGGACAGCAAAAAATACAAAACGGTATATTCCGAAAGCACCGCCAACGGATTAAAAAGTTATGCTTCGGAGAGTTATTATCCCGACGGAGGTATGGCTGAACAGGCATTTAACTATAACAGCGGAGAATTGAACTCGGTAAAGGATATTTATAATATATTTGCTTCAAAAGGAGAAGAAATTCCCGAGTATATAAATCTTCTTTGCGATAATGCCGAAAAAGCGGAGAAAATGCATAATGCGATTGTATTTCCCAACGGTGTTACACCTACAGTCGGGATGGGCGGAGCTTCTGCCGTATTTTCAGAGAAAAATTATACATCAATAGCTTTTCCGTATATCGGATTTTATGCTATGAGAAATTCATGGGAGAAGGACGGAACAAATTTGTTTATGCAGACGCCGAGAAGGACAGGCGGACATCTTTATCCGTCAAACAACGGCATTGAGCTGTATGCAAAAGGAAGACTTTTGCTAATGAACGGAGGAGCACCATGGTATGCAAAAAATATGGCACCTGCCGACCAGGCGGCGGAATTTGACCGTTACAACGAATATTTCGGCGAAAGCTCAAGCTATAATAGAAATACTGTAATTATTGATAATAAATCACAGAATAAAACAGAATTTAACGGAGTGACGGGAAATCCGGCATTGTTTAATTACACGCTTAACAATTTGTGGCATACATCGGATACCTTTGACTATCTTTCTTCTGACTATGACGGGGGGTATGGCAGTGATAAAGCGTCAACGGTTCACAACAGAGCGGTTACATATATAAAAGATATTGATATGTTTATTGTTGCGGATACCGTAAGAAATAATGAAGAAGAAATAAAAAGCTGCTCGCAGATATGGAATTTTATGCCCTATCTCGAAAAAGCTGCCGACGGTGTTGACGCGGGAGGTTTTACGGAGGATGAAGTAACCTTTGACAGTGAAAACAGATATATAAAAACCGCCGATGAGGACGGTGCAAATGTATTTTTATATAACTTTTATCCCGAAGAACTTGAGTATACAAAATATTACGGTTATAAAGGCGAGGACGGCTATAAAGGATTTTACGGACCGGGTGTCGGCTCAAGAAGATACCCTAAGGTTGATATGCACGTCGAATGGCAGGAAAAAGGAAAAAGTATACCGTTATTAACCCTTATTGAAACATCGGATAATACCGAATCTCAAATAACGTCTTTTGAAGATTTATCATACTCGGATGAGTCGGGGGGATATTCGGGATTTAAAATATCCGTCGGTGAAAAAAACATATATTGTTATTTTTCTGATTATAAACGACTATTTACTTTTAATGATTTTGTGTTAACGGCTAAATCGGTGGTTTATGAAGAAGGCATGGGAAAGATTATTGTTACGGGTGCTGACGGATATGTGTACGAAAATTTTGAGGGAACGGTTGAAAACGGTGTAATTACACCTTTAACGGAGATTGGAGTTCCCTCCGGATTTGCGTGGACTTCCGAGGAAACTCCCGATTACAGTCAAAATCAGACTGCTCCGATTGTTGAAAATGTAACGGTAACGGGAAATGCCTGTTTTGCGGGTACGTTGAAAATGGATTATGATTTTGTGGATTCCAAAGGCGGCGAAGACGCGTCTATGATACAATGGTATTATTCGGAGGACTGTAAAAACTGGAAGCTTGTTTCGGGTGCAAGAGGAAGGGAATACACTATTGAATATTACAATTCTTCACGCACATCGTATTATTATATGGCTGCGGTAAAACCCAAAACATCAGACGGACGAATCGGACAAATTGTATATTCCGAGCCGACAACAATTTGTGCATATGTATATAATGATTTTGAAAACGGCAATCTCGGAGAGGTTTATAACGTAGGAACATATGTAGATGATCAGAAAAATCACACAACCGTTAAAGAAATAAAAGAAGAAAGCGGTAACAAATATATCAGATTAAAATACTCCGGCAAAGGACGCAGCATTCAGGCATCAAGCCCTTATATAAGAAGATTTTGGAAAAACTTTGATGAGCTTGTGTCTTATAAAATGCGTGTACGCTTTGGGGGTGAATGTGTCAGAGTATGTGTTACCTTCGGTACTGTTTTGGAGACTGTATCAAAAGCAAACGGATATTCGGAGGATACATGGTATGATATAACGTGTATTGTTAATCCCACCGAACGGGAAATAGACGGTATGCCTGCCATGAGCTATTATTTATCATACAGAGCAGACGGGGACGATGAATGGACCGATAAGGAGCTGAAATATTTTACGGGCGACCAATGCAGTAACGTATTAAATAACGGAAAAGATAACAGATCTTACATATATTTCGGCAGCAATGAAAAAGCATTGGAGGAATATGTCGATATAGATGATATGGCTGCTTTACCCGTTGTTTGGGTAAAAGGTATTACAAGAAATACAGCTTATAACGATTATGGTGATGAAGTAAATTATTCCGTAGGACTTAAAAATAATGATACTTTGAGTAAAAGAGCAAGAACTATGGCAGTTTGTGCTTACGAAAACGGAAGGCTTGTAAATGTTAAAACAGAACGTATTATTATAAATCCAAACGAAGAAAGGACGGTTAACGTAACTCTCGATGCACCTAAACAGGAGCAGGATCGGGAGGTTAAATGTCTGATATTGGATAATTTGGATAATTTAAAACCGGTATACAATCATATAACGGGTTTTGATTATAAGTAATTTTTATTATGAAAAGAGGTACATTGCAATGAACAAAAGTATATTACAGGATGCATATGATATATGCAGAAAAAAATTTGATATTCATATTGATAAATATGAAGGAATTTTTGAGTTTGGCAGATGTAAAAACGGAGATTATTATACGGAAAGCAAAAGAGGAAATTTTTTTGATATGTATAATTGGATGACTTCTTTTATAATAGGGCAGGCGCCGATATTCTATAAAACAGAGAAGGACAATAAGTATTTAAAATGGGCATATAAATTTGCGCCGGCATATCGAGATAAGATTTTTAATCATTCGCTTGACACTATGCATGATATAGGATTTTTATATTCGCCCTACAGTGTTGAAATGTATAAGCTGACAGGTGATGTGGAACATAGAGAAACCGCTCTTAAGGCTGCCGATGAGCTGCTGAAACGATTTGATATAAAGGGTAAATATATCGATGCATGGGGAAGAATGGACGATGATGAAAGACAGGGAAGAGCTATTATTGACTGTATGATGAATATTCAGCTGTTGTTCTGGGCATGGAAGGAAACGGGACATACAATTTACAGAGATGTTGCAAAGGCTCATGCGGACACTACCGTTAAATACTTTGTGAGAGAGGACTATTCTGTATGTCATTCATTTTTATTTGACAGAAAAAACGGAGAAATCCTTGCCGAAGCTAATGGCTGCGGTTATTCAAACGGTTCACATTGGGCAAGAGGAACGGCATGGATGGTGTATGGTCTTGCATTGACGGCAAGGTATCTTGAGGATAAGAGCTATTATGATACAGCTGTGAAAATAGCTGAAAAATACATAAAATGCTGCGGTGAAAACGTTATTCCTATTTGGGATTTTAAATTGCCTGAGGATATGCCTGCATTTGAATGCGGACATAAAAATAATCCTGAGTGGGATGTTAAGGATGCGGAAAACTGTAAATACAACGTCGATACGTCAGCGGCGGCCATTATTTCATGCGCTATGCTTGAGCTTAATAAGCTTTATAAAAACGAAAGTCTTGCTGATTTCGCCAAAAGGACAACAGAGCAATTATGTAACTATATAAACAAAGACACCTCTGTTGCAGGTATTTTGGGCTCGCAAAACGGGCATATGACATATATGACTTTCGGAGATTATTTTCTCCTTGAAGCTTTGGCAAGATTATTGTATGATACGGAGGTATGTTGGTAAAATCCCAATCTATGTTTTTTTAGGACTGAAAGCAGAATTTTTGCTTTCGGTCCTGATTGCTATACGGCACAAAATTGTCGGAATATAAATGACACCCTCACATGAGGGCGTTTATTTTATCATTGACTTGACGGCGGTTTTGTGCTGCTGCGCCAATCCAAAAAATATTTCAAACCAAGAGTGGATTCGCCCTCAATCCTTTTATTTTTCTGTCCGTTTTTTTATATCTGTTATTACAGGACAGAGCAATTTTAAAGACTGTCGTCAGTGGGAAAAAAGTTCTTGTTCTCAGTAACTTACACAGTTGAACACTCATCTGTAAAATTGTATTTCGCCCCCTTATAATTAAGTAAAAGTTGTATTTCGCCTCTTTACATCAAAAAAAAATTATGATATATTTAAATAAAGCAAATAATAAAATGAAAGTATAATATGCAGAGAAAGCTTTGTAACAATGTGTATTGCAAAGGAGTAAAAAAATATGTATAAAGCAATAGTTGTAGATGATGAATTGGCAGCAAGAGAAACTCTTAAGAAATATTGTAAGGTATATGCGGCTGATTTTGAGGTCATACAAAGTTTTTCAAACGGTTCCGATGCTATTAAATATCTGTCTTGCAATGATGTTGATGTAGTATTTACCGATATAAAAATGCCCGGAATATCGGGAATAGATATTGCAAAATGGATAAGTGAAAACAAGTCGTATATAAAGGTTATAATGGTAAGTGGATACGGTGATTTTGAATATGCACAGCAGGCAATAAGGTATAGGGTTTTTGATTATTTGCTAAAGGTAATAAACATAAATGAATTTATAAATGTAATTGATAAGCTGCGGCAAGAGCTTTTGAAGAGTGCTTTTTCCGAAAAAACAGAAGAGCTTGAAATATTTTTTTATAATATGCTTTGCGGAATGTTTCCGACTGATGAGAAAATGAAAGAAGCATTTTCAAAATGCTCAAGGATACCGACCGATGAGGCTGTATGTAAGGATATTATTGTCAGATTCAACGATTTGAACGGATTTTTAAACAGCAAGTGGCATTATGATTACGATTTATTTAAGTATGCTATTACAAACGTAATCAAGGAAATGCATAATCGTTGTTTTACCATGATAACATATGATGATAATGACGAATATAAATTTATTTTATTGATGTCAAATAAATTTGCGGTAAATATTGACAGTGAAACGGTCAGAGCTGTTCTTAACGACAATTTGGACATAGATGTGGAAATTAACGTGGATGAAGCCAAAGGTCTTATGGATTTTTTCAATAATCATAATAATTTGTTGGTGAGCAGTAAGGAAAAGGAAAAGCTTTGCAATTCGCTTGATATTGAGAATGAAGACAGTAAAGAGAAGCATATTGAGAAGGTTATTCAATATATAAAACAAAATTACGATAAAGGTATAATGGCAAAAGATGTGGCAGATTATTTTTATATGAATGTTACATATTTGGGACGTCAATTTAAGGAAATAACGGGAAAAAGTATAATAGATTATATTTTGGATATGCGTATGAATAAGGCAATTGAATTGATTAAACAGGGAGAAAGTCTGGTGAATGTGTGCACGATGGTGGGATATAAGGATAAAAGAAATTTCAGAAGGCTTTTTCAGAGATATACAGGTATGACAGTTCAGGAATATAGGGAAAGTCTGAAAAAGGAGTAGACTATGTTTCATAAAAACTTTTTTGTGTTCTGGAAAAAATATAAATTTCAGAGTATTGTCGTAAAAAATACACTAAGACTTTTTTTGATTTTTATGCTTATAACCATATTGCCTATAGGCGGATTATATCAGATGATGATGAAGGACGCTGTGAAACGTTACGAAGAGGAAAATATTTCCGCGGCAAAAAAAATAGGCGCCACGGTTGAGGCACTTTTCAGGGATTCGGAATATCTGTCGGCGGAGGTTATGTCTGACAGTGATGTAGTGTATTTTATGACCTTGGGAAAAAATACGGATTATTCGGAAGAAGAAAAAAACAGTTTGATTGATAAGATAAAAGCGTACACCTCAGGAAAAAGCATAATACATTCGGTTTATCTGTACAATAGAATAAATAATATGGTATGCAGCGAGTACATATGCGGATATATAGATGAATTCGATGATGTTTCCTGGCAGAAGGAATGTGACGGTGATTATTCGGAAGGATATATTGCTGTATCAAGAATAATTGACAATACATCCGACAGAGTGATTTCTTTGATAAAAAAATATGTCAACGGAAACGCGGTAACAGTAAATATTGATTTAAGAAATCTTGAAAAGTATGTTTCCAGGCAGTTTTTGCAGAACAGTGCATTTTACATTATAGGGCAAAGCGGTATAATGTACAGCAATCTGATTAATAAAGACCGAAATGAGCAAATTGAAGATGAGCTGATAGAAATGATAAGAAACGATAAAACAAAAGGCATTTTATCCTTTAACGGAAAAAAAATATCAGCGGCAGCCGAAAAGTCATCTTATTATAATTGGTATTATGTACGTATCGCAGAGTGCAGTGAATATAATAAATCGGTCAGACACACATTTTATATTACAATTTTTGCCTTTTTTCTGGTAATGCTGTTTATAATATTTATATCAATGGTGCTGTCTATGAACAACGTATCACAGGTTGTAAACATTCTTGACCTATTTGAAAACCGTGAAATATATAAAAATCTGACGGAAAACGAAATCGGAGAAGTTGCAAATAAGATTATATATCTTATGGATGATAACGAAAAATTAAAAAATGAAATAACGCTTAGAAACGAACAGTATAAAAAATGGGAAATTAAGGCATTACAGACGCAGATAACTCCTCATTTTCTTAACAACACGCTTGCGGTTATAAATTTGGAAATATTCGACACCTTTAACGGCTATACCAAGGCATCGGATATGATTTCGCAGCTTTCAAGAATTTTATCATATACGCTGGTAACAGACAAGGTATTTGTGACCTTGGATGAGGAACTGGAATTTATAAGTAATTATGCGGAAATGTTAAGGTTAAGATATGGTAATTTTATGGCAGAGATTTCAGCCGATGAAGAAATAAGGAAGAAAAAAATATTAAGAATGTGTCTTCAGCCGTTGGTTGAAAATTCCGTTTTCCATTCCTGTAAGACAAAAGGCGGTAAAATAAATATAAACTGCCGTAAAGAGGAAGATAAAATAGTTATCTCCATTGAAGATAACGGTGACGGAATAGAAAAGGAAAAGATAAAGGAAATTTTTAAATCTTTTGAAAATGATACTATGAGTGAAAATTCAATCGGACTTAAAAATGTATACAAAAGACTTAAAGCGGTATACGGCGAAAATGTAAGCATGGATATTTTGAGCGAAAAAGGACAGTTTACTCGTATAGTTCTGACTGTTCCGAGTGAAGTGCCCGATGACAGCACAGATATAATATAATTAACTCAGAAGGGAAGTTTTTAGTACAATGAAACTAAATAAAACAACAAAAAACATTCGCTCTTATAAAAAGAGTAAAAACAGTGATATCCGGCAGATGGATTTAATGCTTTTGCCGGGAATGCTGTTGGTTCTGATATTTTGTTATATACCTATGTTCGGAATAGTTCTGGCATTTAAAAATTTTAATCCTAATCTTGGTATACTTGCAAGCAAATGGGTAGGGTTTGATAACTTTAAATTCTTCTTTGCCTCAAATGATTTTACAATGCTTATGCGCAATACCGTTCTTTATGCGCTATGGTTTTTGGTAATATGCAATGTAACAAATATAATATTTGCTATAATGTGCTATAACATAAGAAGTAAGGGGGCGCTGAAATATTATCAGACAACAGCAATTCTGCCTACCTTTATGTCTATAGTGCTTGTTTCTTATATTGTATATGCAATACTGTCCCCAAGCTCGGGAGTTTTAAACAGTATAATAACAATGCTTGGCGGCAATCCGGTGGATTGGTATTCCGAGCCGAAATATTGGCCTGTGATTCTTACCGTTGTAAGAGTATGGAATGGTGTGGGCTACGGAAGTCTGCTTTATTATGCTACAATGGTAGGTATTGATGAAACGCTGTTTGAGGCGGCGGAAATTGACGGCGCAAACAAATGGAATCAAATAATACATATAATTATTCCGGAAATCATGGGTTTGCTGTGTTTGCAGATTATAATGGGCGTGGGCGGAATAATGGGAGGAGACTTCGGTTTATTCTATCAGATACCCAGAAATATCGGTCTTTTGTATCCTACAACCGATATATTAAACACATATGTATTTAGGGCGCTGCAGTCCGGAACAAGTATGGGAAGAACAACCGCAGTCGGATTATTCCAATCGGTTGCCGGAGTAATACTACTTGTTATCTGCAATTCTGTTATTAAGAAAATAGATCCCGAAAAATCTATGTTCTGAGCTTTGGAAAGGAAGATTTAAGTGAAAAAAAAGTTAACAGTCGGAAGAGTTTTATTGAATTTAGTAATGATAATTATGAGTTTGGGCTATGTGATACCGATACTTTTGATGCTGGCAATATCTTTTTCGTCTGAACAGTCGATTATTGATAACGGTTATCAGCTTATTCCAGCAGTTTGGTCTGCGGATGCTTACAGACAGGCTCTATCAAATCCGCATCAGATAATAAATGCGTATAAGGTAACAATAGCTTATACGGTTCTGGGAACGGTATTGTCGATATTGGTTCAGACGCTTATGGCGTATCCGCTGTCGAGATCAAATTATAATAAGAAAAAATTTGTTACTGTCTATCTAATGATTACGATGTTTTTCGGCGGAGGTCTTGTTCCGTCATACATATTGAACACTCAGTATCTGCATTTGGGAAATACATTTTGGATTTATATTTTTCCGGGGCTGATGAGCGCATGGAATGTAATTTTGTTTAAAACATATTTCAAGGGGCTTCCGAATGGTCTTGTTGAAGCGGCAAAGCTTGATGGGGCGAGTGAATTTTATGTATATTTAAAAATCATTCTTCCGCTGTCTACGCCGATTATTGCCTGTATTGCATTTACTACAGTGCTCGGAAAGTGGAATGATTGGAATACCTCCTTGCTTTATATACGAAACAGCGACCTTTATTCGCTGCAGTATCTTTTGCAGAGAATAATAAATGAGTCGGATTTTATTAAGAATATGCAGGGAACGGCAGCCGCAGCGGTTGTGGGCGAAACGCTTCCGTCCGAAACGCTTAAATATGCAATTGCAATATTGGCGGCAGGTCCTATGATGGTAGTGTTCCCATTTTTTCAGAAATACTTTGCCAAAGGTCTGGTTGTCGGATCCGTTAAGGGCTGACGCATAATTTCGACAAGAGGTTAGAGCCGGAGATTTGGTTTATAATAGTATTTATATTTTAAGTGCTGCGGCACGGAAAGGAGTTTTTATCAAAATGAGATGGAAAAGAATTATATCCGGAGCAATTACTTTGGTTATTGCAGGCACATTAATTTCCGGATGCGGAGAAGGAGGAGATTCCGGCAATGAGCAGATTACGCTCAAATATGTAATGGCAGGCCCCGGAATGCAGGACAATTCAAGGGAGGTTTGGAGTGAATTTAACAATAAGCTTCACGAAAAGCTGCCCAATGTTACGGTGGATTTTGAAATAATTCCGCTTTCGGAGTATAAGCAAAAGGTCATGCTTATGATGTCTGCGCGTGAGCAGATTGACATTGTAAACAACTATGGCTTGGATTTTGCAACGGAGGTTGGAAACGGAACCTTTGCAGAGATGAACGATTTGCTTGATAAATACGGTACAGACGTTCAAAAGGCTCTGCCCGACTGGCTGTGGGACTATGAAACAGTAGACGGCAAAATTTACGGTATACCGTCATATCAGATGATGGGACAGACAAGATGTATATGCTTTGTTAAGGAGCTGGCAGATCAGTTTCTTGATTTGGACGCATTAAGAACGGCAATTGACTCGTCGCCGAATTGGTCTAAAGAGGTGTATGATATTTTAACAAAATACTGTGAGGATGTTAAGGCTGCAGGTTACAATTTCAAATCAACCTCAATACTGAATTTGAAGGGATATGACACAATTACCGGTGCATACGGTGTTGTTTACGGTGATGATGGGTGCAAGGTTGTAAACGTATATGCGAATGACAATTCTGACATTCGCTATAAAACCGCAAGAGAATGGCAGGAAAAGGGTTATATAAGGTCTGACGCACTTTCGGCAACCGATGAGGCAAACTATAACGGAAAAATAGACGGAAATCTGTTTTGGGACGAGGTTTATTCACCGTATCAGGCAGATGTTCTGTCAAAAAACTACGGTATTGATATTATAACAGTTCCCTATGATACGGATCCTTATATAGGCTTTAAGGCGCTTGCGGGCGGTACTTCGATTATGCAGTCGAGCAAATACCAAAAGGAGGCAATGCAGGTTCTGAATCTTTTGCAGACTGATAAGGAACTGTATAATTTGCTTACCTTTGGTATTGAGGGCACAAACTACAAAAAGATAGGAGAAAATAAAATCGAAACAAGCTATGATTCTTCACCGTCGGCAAGCGATTCCTACGGACTTTATAAGTGGATTGTCGGAAATACATCCCTTGCTTATACTATACAGTCAGAGCCTGATGACTATGACGAATGGGCTTTTGTGGAGGTAAATAACTCGCCCAACCGTTCCAAACTGATGGGTTTTCAGCCTGATACTACAGCAATTGCCGATATGCTTTCGCAGGTGTCATCAATACAGTCACAGTATTTACAGCCGTTAAACTGCGGTGTAGTACCCGATTGGGAAGCAAATTATACAGAGTTTAAAGAGAAGCTAAAAACAGCCGGTGAGGAAAAAATTATTGAGGAGCTTCAAAAGCAGGTAGATGAATTTTTAAAAAAATAAGGAGTGAAAATTATGAAAAACAATAAAATTATTTCAATATTGTCAGTAATATCGATAATGACAGCTTCGTTTATAAACGTTCCGGTTTTTGCGGAGGATACACCGATAATAAACTCGGAGCAGATTTCGTTTAATTTCAATATCAATGACGGGGGAGATAAAAACGGTAAATTTGCAACTGTTTCCTACAGACCTAAAAATCATAGCTTTCCGGGATTTACAAGCTATTCGGCAAGCCCGTTAGCTTATGAATGGGGTGTATTTTCCGGAAGTAAGCTGGTATTTGATATTTCAGGGCTTGGTGACAATGTAGAATTTATTGACAGAGTAACGCTTACACCGAACGGTTATGTGAGAGATTATATAAAATCCTTTAATACTGCCGAGGAAGCAGCCGGCTTTGATGCTTATTATGAGCAGGTAAACGGAGAAACAACGGTATATCGTCCGATTTCATATACATTAAAAACAATGCTTGTTGATTCAACACCTTATCCCAACACAACATTAGCCGACATGAAATATGAGGAGATTAAAAATGAGGATAATACCAAGACTTTTGTTAATACAATGCTGAATGAAACCGAAAATACGGTATGGCCCGATTCACCGTATTATCAGGAGCCTTTGGGTACAATGACATACAACTATACGGATGAACAAATCAATTATTTTAAGGCGGGTAATCTGAAAAAGAGCTTATTTGATTTCGGTTCTGTTGATATAACTGAAAATATTATACCCAAAATTCTTAACGGTGATGAAACGGCGGCATATACATTATGGCTTGATCCTGATGAATATAACATATGCATAAGTGTAGAACCAAGAAGTTATACGGTAGATGTTTCCTATATTACCGAAAGCAAATTCCTTGAGAAGCTCACCACTTCGGACAATACAGCAGCTTATTTGGATTTTGTATTGAGCGACAGTGAAATGGAATTGTACAACGGTCTTTCGGCAGAATCGCAGTCAGAGGTTCTTGCGGAGGTTAAGTCTACCGGCTACGGCAGCATGAATGAATTTACTGCGGCGGTAAAGAATGCGGTTAATGCCAAGATTGATAAAGAGCTGCTTGCAGAGATTAAGGCTGCAATGAGCAAGGAGGATAAATCCGAACTTGATGCATATATCATTCAGGCGTTGGGTAAGGACGATAATTTGTATCAGAAATTTAAGCTCATTAATGATAAAGAGACAGCGGCTTATTCTAAAATTGCAGCTGCCGAATCTTATGAAGCCTTTGTGAGCATAGTTAGGACAGCTATAAAAGAATATTCGGAAAGTGCGGAAAAATCAGAGATTGATAACTATACATATACTCTTACAAACAGCTGGACTAATCCGGAAAATACACATTTAAAGTATAATACAAACAACGGCACTGTTGCTTACGGTAACGGCAGCGGTATCGTAGGCTATAATTATGGTAAAGAAGGCGCAAGATTAACCTTTAACACAGAATTTATTTCACATCCCGAAATGATTAAATCGGCTGTTGTCAGATTAAAAACAGTAACACGAGATTATTCAGTGAAGGACAGAGATGTTAGACTTTATCTTGTACCCTTAGGTGATAATAACAATGATGCCGACGCATTTAACGGCACTATAGAAGATAAATTCTATTCTGACGATTATGGAGTATACGGAGATGAGGCGGCACCTAACAACGGAAAGACTGTTGTGCTCAATATGGATGTAACAGATGATATTAAAGAAAAGCTGAGCAGCGGCAAAACAGACGTTTCGTACGTTATCGCAAGTACCTCGGACAACTGGAGTCTTGGTACACTTTGGCTGGATGAGCGATATGCCACTATCACAATGACAGTAACCTATTACAATGACTATGATTTCGGCAGAAATCATACAGACAATGTTAAGGCAGCCATTGGGTATGCCTGCGGTTTTGATTATGAGAGTATGTATGACGCTCTTGCCGATAAGACAGCTGTTGATATCAGGGCAAAGGCTGATTACGACACAATAGCTTCATTTAAAGAGACAATTGTCCCAATGGTTAAGGAGGCATATTTTGAACAGATAATTAAAAACGGTGTTACCGATGAGGTTATTAAAAACGTATTCGGTGTGTACAGCACAGAGTATGATAAATACAGGAGTATTATTGACAAGGCGCAGGCAGTTGAAGGCATGGAATACAGTGATTATGAAAGCTTTAA
>JAXEIW010000181.1:0-16341 GCA_034101885.1 Clostridia bacterium
CCCCCTTTAGACTATGCTCTTTGGTTGGGCGGTTCAAGTTTTGCGTTCTTTTTCAGACAACAGTCAAGGAAGTTTAGTTGAATTGTTTAGCTTTTATGAAAATAATGCTGCTAACACATAGTGATAAACAATAATTTATACCTGAATAGTATCATTAAACCGTAAAAGCTTGTTCGGTGTTTCCTTATAATTTATTATTAATCTTTATTGTATTTTAATGCTCTTAATGAGTTCAGCACAGCAAGAATACTTACTCCCACATCTCCGAATACGGCTGTCCACAGATTTGCAAACCCCAAAGCGCCGAGAATCATTATCAGAACCTTTATACCTATTGAAACAATTATATTTTCCCATACAATTCTCATGGTTTTTTTGGAAATTTTAACTGCAAGGGGGATTCTTGAAATGCTGTCCGAAAGAATCACCACATCGGAGGCTGCGATTGCAGCATCAGAGCCGGAAAGCCCCATTGAAATTCCTACATCGGCAAGGGAAATAACGGGAGCGTCGTTTATACCGTCGCCTACAAATGCCGTGCTTGAGCTTTCCTGTATCTCCTTTACTTTTGAAACCTTATCCTGAGGAAGAAGTGCATAATAGTATTCTTTTATACCGAGTATCGAGGCAATTGCCTCCACCGCCTCTTTTTTATCACCGGAAAGCATAAAGGGATTAATATTCATGCGCTTTAATGTTTCAACGGCATCTTTTGCATCATCTCTTATGCCGTCAGAAAATTCCGCATATCCCATGAATTTTCCGTTTACTGCTATATAGACAACAGTGTAATCGCTGTCGGCGGCGGTGTAATCAATATTGTTGTTTTCCATAAGCTTTGTGTTTCCCACAAGAACGAGTTCGTTATCAACATAGACCGATATACCCTGACCGGCTATTTCGGTATAGTCGCTTATTCTGTCCGCAGAAATTTCCGACTTGAATAATTTTTCATATTCCTCGGCAATTACCTTTGAAAGAGGATGAGTTGAATAATATTCGGCATATGCCAGCTTTTCAAAAACCTCTGATTTAATACCTTTACAGCGCAGTGACTTTAATTGAAAAGAGCCTTTTGTAAGTGTGCCGGTTTTATCAAAGGCAACATTTTTTATTTTTGCAAGCTTTTCGGAGGCAAGACTTCCTTTTATTAATATTCCGTATTTTGAGGCGCAGCCGTTAGCCGAGAAAAACGCAAGGGGAACGGAAATTATCAATGCACATGGACAGGAAACAACAAGGAATAACAGCGCTCTGTAGATCCAGTCCGAAAAGTTAAAACCGGTGAACAGCGGAACAATAAGACCTAATGCCGCTGCAATAATAACAACTGCAGGAGTATAGTATTTTGCAAAAACTGTTATAAATCTTTCCGAATTTGATTTGTTGTTATCAATTTCGTTTAGCAACTGCACTACCTTGGATACGCCCGATTCGCTGTATGGGACTGTAATTTTAACTTTAATTAAGTCGGAACGGTTTATGCAGCCGCTGATTACGCTGTCGCCTGCTTTTACCGAGGAATATTCCTCTTCGCCCGTCATTTTTGAAGTGTCGAGAGAAGTGGAGCCTTCAACAACTATTCCGTCGGAAGGTATCTGTTCTCCTGCGGAAACCGCAACAATGTCGCCGACCTTTAACTGTTCGGGGGGGATTTTTTCTGTTTTATTATCTATAAGAAGATTTGCATATTCCGGTTTTATGTTTATAAGCTCTTTGATTGACTTTTCGGAATTTTCATTTGCCGTGTCACAGAAAAATTCTCCTATCTGATAAAAAAGCATTACCGCGCAGCCTTCACTGAATTGACCTAATATAAAGGCGCCGGCAGAAGCGATAGTCATCAGCAGATGCTCGGAAAAGGTGTGTTTTTTTATAAGGTGTTTTATGCCCTTTGCAATAACATCATAGCCGAGAATAATGTAGGCTGTTATAAATAGTAAAAAGGATAAGTATTTGTTGCTCCCAAAAACAATTCCGAGAACGAAGAATATAATTCCGAAAATTATCCTTATTATTATTTTTTTTCTGTCATCACCACCGTGTTCGCAGCCGCAGGAACAGCAATCACTGTCTGAATGGCTGTGACTTTTGTCTTCGCAATGCTCGTCCTTGCTGTGATTTTCGCAGCAGTAATGATGTTTGTGTTCGTGATCTGTTTTGTTGTGGTCTATTTTGTTATTTTTCATGATGATACTCCGTTTCTCCGGTTTTTACCGTGGAATTTTTAATGTCAACAATAATTGAATAATTGTTCATATGTTCATTATATAATATTAATATGTATTTGTCAATAGAAAAATAAAATTTTTTTTGTTATCGCATAAAAATTTAATTTAATTTGAATAAAATATTATTATATAAATATTGACATAAAAAAATTCATGTGGTATAATTTGGTTCGAAATCAAATTAATGCCGAGGGTTAAGGCATACAAAGAAAGCATAATGTGCAAGATAAGATTCTTGACTGCTTATGCATTGGGATTTGTGTTAATGCGATTCGGCAGAATGGAGGATAAAAATGATTTTCAATGATATGGACAGAATAGTATTTGCCGGTGATTCGGTCACCGATATGGGAAGCGGACAGCCTGTGGGAGAGGGCTTGTTTGACAATGTGGGAAGAAGCTATGTGCGTGTTATAGAAAATATGCTTATAGCTTATTATCCCGAGTTAAGAATCAGAGTGACAAATTCCGGTATATCGGGAAATACAAGCCGTGATTTGCTTGAAAGATATGACAGAGATGTTGTCAGCTTAAATCCCGACTGGGTATCTATATGCATAGGAATTAACGATGTATGGCGTCAGTTTGACTGTCCCGCTATTCCGGATGGACAAGTTATGCCAGAAGAATATGAAAAAAATGTTGAAGAAATGATTTTAAAGGTAAAGGACAATGTAAAGGGTATATTTATTTTGTCGCCTTATTATATGGAACCGAACCGTGAGGATATGATGCGTAAAAGAATGGATGAGTATGTTGCAATCTGCAAAAAGCTTGCGGATAAGTATGGCTGCATCTTTGTGGATTTTCAAAAAATGTATGAAGATTTCTGCAAAATCCGTCACTCTTCCTGTATTGCATGGGACAGAGTACATCCGAACCAGATGGGAGCAACCTTAATGGCAAAGGAATTTTTGAGCAAATGCGGATTTGACTATAACCATGTTTTTTGATAACACTAAACACAGTAATTAGAAACCGAGCAAAATTTTAAATACTTTAAAAAATAATAAAAGTTTGATGTGCTTTTATTATTTTTTTGTTTTTATGAATAAATAGAAGTATTACTGAAAAAATAAAAGTATAATTTATATTGAAAAATATAAAAAGCGGAGTAAAACCGGGTAAATTTTATTAACATGATATAATTTGAAAGGAATTAATTATGCTTACATTAGAAGGTAAAAGCGTATTTGCCGGAATTGCTATAGGTAATATAAAATGTATCGATAAAAGCAATCATAAGGTAAAAAGATATAAAATAGAAAATATTGATAAGGAAATTGACAGGGTAACAAAGGCTTGCGGCAAAGCAAAAAAACAGCTTGAAAAATTGTATAAAGAAGCTGTTCATACAGTGGGCGAGGCAAATGCCGATATATTCAACATTCACCAGATGATGATAGATGATTCCGATTACAGGGATTCCATAGAAAATATTATAAAAACGGAAAATGTAAACGCAGAATATGCTTTGGCGGTTACGGGAGATAATTTTGCAAATATGTTTGCCTCCATGGATGATGAGTATATGAAGGAAAGAGCAAACGATGTTCGGGATATAACGGACAGAATAATTACCGTATTGACAGATGACACAAATTTTTTAATAAGCGAAGATAAGGCAATAATATTCGGAGAGGATTTGCTTCCCAGTCAGACCGTTCAGTTTGACAAGTCAAAGGTTTTGGCATTTGTTACCATGAAAGGCTCGGTAAATTCCCATACTGCCATACTTGCAAGGACGATGAATATACCCGCTGTTGTGGGGACAGGTAATGTAAATGCAAAGCTTGACGGAAAATATGCGGTTGTTGACGGATTCAGCGGAAAAGTTTATATAGAGCCGGACGAGGAAACATTAAACAGAATGCTCAAGCTTAAAAAAGAAGATGAAGAAAATAAAAAGCTTTTGCAGAAGTTGAAGGGAAAGGAAAGTATAACGGTTGACGGCAGAGAAATAAACATCTTTGCAAACATAGGAAGTCTTGCCGATGTTGGGGAGGTGCTTGCCAATGACGCGGACGGAATCGGATTGTTCAGAAGCGAATTTCTTTATCTTGAAAAGGAAACATATCCCACAGAGGAGGAACAGTTTTCGGTATATAAAACAGTTGCTCAAAATATGGCAGGCAAGAAAGTTATAATAAGAACCCTTGATATAGGAGCTGACAAACAGGCGGCGTATTTTGACCTTGAAAAAGAGGAAAATCCGGCGTTGGGATTTCGTGCCGTCAGATTGTGTCTTGAAAGACAGGATATTTTCAAAACCCAGTTAAGGGCAATTTTAAGAGCGTCAGCTTTCGGTAATATTTCGGTTATGATACCTATGATTGTATCCTATGATGAAGTGTTAAAGGTTAAAGGAATTTTGGAAGATGCAAAGAGAGAATTGGCAGAAGACACTGTTTCGTTTAATAAGGATATAGAGTTTGGTATTATGATAGAAACCCCGGCGGCGGCAATAATGAGTGATGTTCTTGCAAAAGAGGTGGACTTTTTCAGTATAGGAACAAATGATTTGATTCAGTATACCCTTGCCAGCGACAGACAGAATCCAAAGCTTGATTATCTGTACGATGAAGGAATGAGGGCGGTTTTAAGAATTATTAAAACAGTATGCACCAATGCGGAAAAAGAGGGAATTTGGGTAGGAATCTGCGGAGAACTTGCTTCGGACAGAAATTTGACGGAATTTTTCTTAAAGGCAGGTGTTGATGAACTTTCTGTGTCTCCGCCAAATGTTTTGGCATTGCGAAAAAAGATAAGAGAAACAAATATACAAGAACTTAATGAGAAAATTATATCGGAAATTTAGAAAAGTGATTAAATATTATCCGGAAGATGCTGCATTATTTGTGTGTAAAAGCTTTAGTGCAAAATTATGTAAACCATTATTATAACACAGACATAAAAATCTGTATTTCTGTAAGGCTGATATTAAAATTAAATTTCGCCTTTATTGGAATACAGATTTGACATAATGTTATAACAATCTTATGTAAACCGAGAAAATATCATAAATTACCTTTATGAATTTTCATGGAATTTTGCCGTTTATTAAAAGCCTTTTTTTGTTGTTATTTTTCTGTTTCATAAGGCCAGTCGATGATTCCGCCGAATTCTTTGACATTGGTATAACCAAGCCTTGCAAGGCTTTCCGATGCGATTTTGCTTCTTCTGCCCGATCTGCAATATACAAGAATCTGCTTGTCTTTATCGGAAAGAATTTCTTCCGCCTTTCGGTCAATTTCGGTATAGGGAATTAATATGCTGCCGGGAATATGCCCTTCGTCAAACTCGTCTTGTTCTCTTACGTCAAGAAGAATATATTCCTCTCCGCTATCCATTATTTTTTTTGCCTCGTCTGCCGTTATTTGTTCATACATTGATTTTTCTCCTTTTTCCGAAACAATAATTTCAGTCGGTCCGTCCGCACCGCCGATGATTCCTATATTGCTATTATTTCCGCAGGCTGTCAGAAAAATACCGATTACGGCAGATAAAATACATAATATGTTCTTCATAAGTCACCTCTTAATAAAAGTATATTAGAATGTTAAATTGTAAATATTTTTTATTATTGTGAAAGCAGAAATGACTCAACCCTTTTAAGGTTTTGAGTCATTTCCAAAAAATTCAGTATACTCTACGTGCGCTGTGGAAGGATACGCTCATTACCAGACCTATTGCAATAAGATTTGTAATAAGTGAGCTTCCGCCGTAGCTGAAAAACGGAAGCGGTATACCTGTAACAGGCATTAAGCCTATACACATTCCTACATTTTCGACAGTATGAAAAATAAGCATTGCGCTTACTCCGGTGCAAAGGTATTTTCCCAAAGAGGTTTGAGAAATCATAGCCGTTCTTATGCACCTCAATATTATTGTAAATAACAAAATTATAACTAAAGCTGCTCCGATAAATCCAAGCTCCTCCGCAATTACGCTGAAAATAAAATCAGTGTGCTTTGTGGGAAGAAAACCAAGCTGGTTTTGAGTCCCTTTTAAATAACCTTTTCCAAAAAATCCACCCGAACCGACAGCTATTTTTGATTGAATTACGTTGTATCCGCTGCCCAGCTTGTCAAGCTCCGGATTTAAAAATACCATTATTCGATGCTTTTGGAAGTCAGACAGCACGAACATATATATAAGCGGAACCGAAACTACTCCGAGAATAATAGCGGGAATAATGTATTTATATGAAATGCCCGCAACAAACAGCATAACTATAAATATAAATATAAATACCATTGCACTTCCGGCATCGGGTTGGAGCAATATAAGTCCGACAGGCACCATCAAATGGAGAATAAGCAATAATATATTTACCGGTTTATTCAGTTTGTCGGAAACTTTGTCAAGGTGGTATGAAAAGGTGATAATAAATCCTATCTTTGCAAATTCGGCAGGCTGAATGCCTATAGGACCTATTCTTATCCAACTTTGAGCGCCCCAATCGCCTGATTTCCCGATTATCAAAACCAGGACAAGAAGAAAAATGCAAACCCCGGCAATCGGCTTAATAAATAATCCGTATTGTTCATAATCAAACAATGTAATTATCATAAGGATAATCAATCCTATAATCAGCGATACAAGCTGTATAACAACATTTGAAATTGTTCCGTAAGAATAGGTGGCGCTGTATATTGCAAAAATACCGTACAAAGCGGCAATAATCACGGTAAAAAGCAGAAATCTGTCAAAGTTAACAGGCCTTTTACTTCGCATAAACTGCTCCTTTTCTTTACTATTAAAATTGTTTTGAGTCTAAGTCATATTATACTATAGTTTTCGGCACTTTTCAATAATTTTATGTAAAATTTTTCAATAGCAATAAAAAAAAACGGAATATGTGTTAAATTTCTATTGATTTTTATGCCTTATAATAAAAAAATTATTACGCCTTAATGATAAAAACATAGTATTGCATAGATATTCTGAAAGTTTTGAGTATAAAGTTAAAAAAAACAATGGGATAATATTTTTTTTTCTTGGAATGTATTGCAATTTATCAATAATTGAGATATAATTAGTTCGTTATTTTAAAAAGATATATATAAAATGAAAACAAACTGATAGATAAAAAAATATTATGCAATGCAGAGTTGATTAAATTATTGTGTATGGTGTCGGAAGTTAACACTAAGAAAGGGAATGAGTGGAAATTATGAAAAATATATCTGAAATCGATAAAAATTTTAAAAATCAGCAGATTATGAAAAATAATATGAAGGTTTATGACGTTGAAGAAAAACCTTTTAAAATTTACGGTATATTTAAACCGGAAAACGAAAGTAAGTTTATAAGAATACCGAGAGAAATTGCCGAAGCTGCAAACGAAGGGGTAAGGGATCTTAACAATCATACAAGTGGGGGAAGAGTCCGCTTTAGGACCGATTCGCAGTATATAGCTTTAAAATGTCATTTGCCGTATGTAAATTTGATGGCTCATATGCCGCTCAGCGGATCGGCAGGATTTGATATATACGCTGACGGAAAATATATTCATACATATATACCTGATTGCGGAGCATCTTCCGACTCGGCAGAATATGAAGGTATTGCGGAATTTGAAGACAGAAAAATGCGTGATATTGTTATTAATTTTCCGTTGTATAATGCCGTTGAAAAAGTGTTCATAGGCATCGAGGACAGTGCGCAATTGAAAAGTGGGGAAGAGTATTTGCATAAAGTTCCTGTTGTGTTTTACGGCTCATCCATAACTCAGGGGGGATGTGTTTCACGTCCCGGAAATCTGTATGCAAGCGTGTTGTCAAGAAGAATGAATTTTGATTTTGTAAATCTCGGATTTTCGGGAAGCGCAAGGGGAGAGGACGCAATTGCCGAATATATTTCAAAGCTTAATATGAGTATATTTGTTTATGATTATGATTTTAATGCGCCCGATGCACAACATTTACGAAACACACATTATAAAATGTATAAAACAATAAGAAATAATAATCCTGATATTCCCATAGTTATGGCATCACGTCCTTGTATGTGCGGAAAAAAAGAAGATGTTGAGGAAAGAATAAAAATTATAGAGGACACTATGAAAAAAGCAAAGAGTGAAGGGGACAATAATATATATTTTGTAAACGGTATTGATATGTTTTACAGCCATGATTCCGATATGATGACTGTAGATGGATGTCATCCCAATGATTTTGGCTCATATTGTATGGCAGAAGCGTTTGAAGGGGTAATAAAGAAATTATTGTAAATTTTACCAAAATTGTAACAGCATTTAAAAATTCGGTGCGGACATATCCGTGGACTAAGCTTATAAACAGTCGAAGAAATGCCCGCACCCTTAGTATTTCAGCAAAATAAAATACGTTAATACTTGATAGATATTATAAAATATTTTTGATTCTTTCAACAGCTTCTGTGGTATTTTCTTTTGTGTTGAAGGCTGTCAGTCTTATATATCCCTCGCCGCTTGGACCGAAACCTACTCCGGGCGTGGTTACAACATTTGCCTTTTCAAGCAGTATATCAAAGAAATCCCATGATTTTATATTATCGGGAGTTTTTGCCCAAATATACGGAGCGTTAATTCCGCCGTACACTTCGAGTCCTGCCTGTTCCAAACCGTTTCTTATTATTTTTGCATTATTGAGATAATATTTAATTGTTTCTTTTGTTTGCATTTTACCCTCGTCTGAGTAAACAGCTTCGGCAGCTCTTTGTATAATGTATGATACTCCGTTGAATTTAGTACATTGCCGTCTGTTCCAAAGAGCATTTAAAGAAACCCCGTCTATTTTTACCTTTTTAGGTATTACGGTATATGCGCATCTTGTGCCTGTAAAGCCTGCCGTTTTCGAAAAGCTTCTGAATTCTATTGCACATTCGTCTGCGCCCTCTATTTCAAATATTGAATGAGGTATGTCTTCTTGTGTGATAAATGATTCATATGCCGAATCGTACAGAATTATTGCTTTGTTTTCTCTTGCATAATCAACCCATTTTTTTAATTCGGCTTTGTTTATTGTCATTCCCGTAGGATTGTTTGGAAAGCAGAGATAGATTAAGTCGGCTTTTTGACAGGGAATAACAGGGACAAAGTTGTTTTCTTTAAGACAATTCATATAAACCAATTTTGACCAGTGTCCATCTTCTTTGTAATCTCCGGCTCTTCCTGCCATTGCATTTGTATCTACATAAACGGGATATACAGGATCGCATACCGCCACAATATTATCCGATGAAAAAATATCGGTTATGTTTCCGCAGTCGGATTTTGCCCCGTCCGACACAAACACCTCATCGGGAGCAATATCAATACCTCTTGATTTATAATCGTTTTCAACTATTTTATTTCTTAAAAAGTCATATCCCTGTTCGGGACCGTAGCCGCGAAAACCCTCAAATGTGCCCATTTCATCGACTGCCTTATGCATTTGAGAGATTACTGCCGGGGCAAGAGGTCTTGTAACGTCGCCTATCCCCATTTTAATTATATTCTTTTCGGGATTTTTCTCTGAAAATTCCGATACTTTTTTTGCTATAGTGGAAAACAAGTAGCTTCCCGGTAATTTTAAATAGTTTTCATTAATTTTTGCCATATTAATCTTTCCTTTCGATTTTGTTAAAAAAGCAGTTTTCTATAACAGAAACAATCACAAATTTATTTCGCCGTCAAAAACAAATTCCGCAGGACCGGTCATATATATAAGATTACTGCTTTTATCCCATTCTATGTGAAGTGTTCCGCCGAGCAGTATAACATCAGCCTCGTCATCTATATATCCGTTTAAACAGCTTGCAGCCATTGCAGCACACGCGCCTGTTCCGCAGGCAAGGGTTTCACCGGCACCTCTTTCCCAAACACGCATTTTTATGGTATGCCTGTCAATAAGCTGTATAAACTCGGTGTTAATTCTTTTTGGGAATAAAGCATTATTTTCAAAAAGAGGTCCTATTTTTTCAATTTCCAGTTTGTCTGTATTATCGATATATGTAACCGCATGGGGATTTCCCATTGAAGCACAGGTGACCGAATAATTTTTGCCCATTACTTCGACCGGCTGTTTTATAAAGGTTTCAAGGCTTGTCTTTACGGGAATTTTTTCTGATTTAAATTCCGGAGAACCCATATTAACCCTTACGGTTTTTACTTTGCCTTGTTCCGTATTCAGCTGCAAATATTTAATTCCGGCAAGAGTTTCCACCGATATTTCTTTTTTTTGAGTAAGCCCTCTGTCGTATACATATTTTCCGACGCATCTTATGGCATTTCCGCACATTTCCGCTTGTGTTCCGTCGGAATTATACATATCCATGCGAAAATCCGCTATTTCGGAAGGAAGTATCAAGACAAGTCCGTCCGAACCTATTCCGAAATGTCTGTCGCTTACAAATTTTGCGGTTTCATTAATGTTATCAACCTTTTCTTCAAAACAATTAACATATATGTAATCGTTTCCCAATCCCTGCATTTTTGAAAACTTCATTTTTATCCTCCATTCGCTGTTTTAGGCGGCAAAACAAAACATAAAAATATATTTTGATATATGCGGCACCTTTTTTGATTTAGTGTCCTATAATCCGCAATTTACAATAAATTTTGCGGTATCTACCATTTTTGAACCGGTATCCATGCTTCTTTTTTGAATAAATCTGTGAGCCTGCTGCTCCGTCATCATGTTTTTTTTCATTAAAATCATTTTTGCATTTTCAATAATTTCTTTTTCAGTGCCGTCACGTTTATGCGGTTTTTTCCTCTTCCCGTAATCGCCTATCAATCTTTCGATGGCGTCACAGAGCATTACCTTGTTTGTGGGTAAAGGCAAAATATATATATCATCGTCGTCCAGATTTTCAATCTGTTCCGGTTTTAACAGTGACATAAGCTTTACACTGTCCTGCAATTCCTCATGAACGTCCAGAACAGTGCCGTCGGTCAGCTTATATCCCATTATAATAAGAGAAATATCTATTTCCTGATTATATCTTAATATTTCATCAACCGAATGACAGATTGTATATACGCTGTAACCGCTGTTTTCAAGCATTTTTTTTATTTTTTCCGCAACAATATTGTTAATAAATGCCAATATAATCTTGTTCAATCTGTCACCTCCCGGAAAATTCATTGCCGCAATTTATAAAAAGAAGCATTAATATTTATTAAGATATTTTTCAAGCTCCCATTGACCTACATATTTTTTGTAATCATTGTACTCATCTGTTTTGAGTTTTATATAGCTTTTGTACATTTTCTCACCCATTAATTCTTTTGCAAAAGAGGATTTTTTTGATTCCTCAACAGCCGCAATAAGATTTGCGGGCATTGTTTCAAGGTTTTTCAAATTTTCATTTCCTACAGGAACGTAGTCCCAAGGCTCGAAGTTGTATTTGATTCCTTCAATGCCGGCTTTGATAACCGCTGCTATTGCAAGATAAGGATTTGCGGTAGGATCGGGTGCTCTGAAGCTTATTGATGCATTATCTCCATCCAATTTAAACACTCTTACTATTGCGTCCTTGTTTTTATCCGACCACCCGATATAGCAGGGAGCATTGCTTCCCGTTACAAGACGTCTGTAGGAATTTACGGTAGGATTTGTTATAAATGCCATTTGAGGCGTATATTTTAAGATACCGGCAATAAACTTTCTCGCAGTATCTGTTAAAACATTGTCCTTTGAAATTATATTTTTTCCGTCCTTATTTAATGATATATCAAAATACATTCCGCTTCCCGGCTGTTCCGTTACGGGTTTTGCCATAAAGGTCGCGTGCATACCGTGTCTTTTGGCTATTGTTTTTACCGTCATTTTAAAGGTCATAAGTCTGTCTGCCGATAACAGCAGTTCGCCCTTTTTAAAGTTTACCTGATGCTGACCGTTACCCATTTCATGATGTGAGGATTCAATTTCAAAACCCATATCCTCCAGTGTCATTATTATTTCACGACGGCAGTTTTCTCCGTTATCAAGGGGGGCGACATCAAAATATGTTCCCAAATCATTTGTATTTGTTGTGGCATTTCCGGACTCGTCTGTGTTGAAAAGAAAAAATTCACATTTTGGCTGAATAAGAGGGTTGATCCCCATTTTTTCGGCTTCCGCTATTATTTTTTTCAATACATTTCTCGGATCTGCCTCATATATTCGATTATCCTGATTATAAATATCGCAAATAAATCTCGCAACCTTGCCTTGATGCGGACGCCAAGGAAAAATTTCAAAGGTACTTATATCCGGTTTGAGATACAATTCCTGTTCTTCGCCGCTGTCAAATCCTTCAACTGAAAGACTGTTGAAGGTAAGCTCGCCCACAAGTGCTTTTTCAAGTTGACCGACTGTGATTGCCATGTTTCTTATCTTACCCGATAAGTCGGTAAACTGCAGTCTTATAAAACGAACATCTTCATCCTTTACAAGATTTAATATTGTTTCGGTTTTGTTCATTATTTTTGCTCCTTTCGATTATTATAAAAAAAGAGCGCTCGAAAACAAGTCGGAACGCCCTTGTACCTATTATTTATTTTACCACTATTATTTATTTATGTCAATGTTTTTCTAAGTATTAAAAATTTCAATATAAAATGTCAACAAATATTAAGCAACATTTAATTTGTCAATTAGCATATTTGAGAATATCACACTCATATAATCTCATAAAAAGTGTTGCCGCTTCGGCACGCGATGATGTTTTTTGGGGATAAAAGAAACCGTTTTCGTTTCCTAATAATAATTTTTCTGAATTTGCCCATTTGACTGCATTCAACGCAAAATCTGAAATATCTTCTATATCCTTGTATAATAACTCATCATTGGATTTAACGGAAAGTCCTTTATATATGGCATATCGGTATACAACAGCTGCCATCTGTTCACGGGTGATTTTTTTATCGGGAGCAAACTCTGTATCGGAAATTCCGGTTACAATTTTATTTGACGCAGCCCATTGAACTGCATTTGCATAATAATCATCACTGTTCACATCGGAAAATTCCTTTTTTGGTATTACTTCGGGTTCTTTATCCATTCGGTATAGTACAGTAACGAACATTGCCCGTGTCAGTTCATCTTGCGGTGCAAATTCCGTATCGGAAATTCCGTTCATAAGGTTGTTTTGGGTAACAAATTTTACGCTGTTATAAAACCAATCGTTCTCGCTGACATCCGAAAAAGAAAACAGTTCGACAATGTAGTCCTTTTCGTATTTTTTTTCGGAATTTTCTTCGGTATCGATATTGTTATCTTGTTTGTCTGCCGATTCCTGCACCGGTGTAACAATCGGAGGTTTATATGATGAACTTATGCTTCCTCCGCCTCCGCCGCCTGATGATTTTTTTGTAAAGGTGCCGCTGATCGTTATGTCTTTTGCAGGCATTGTATTTGGAAGGTTTTGCCATCCGGAAAACCTGTAGCCGCTTTTTGTGGGAGCGTCTTCGGAAATTATCTTTTCGCCGAATTTAATATTGACGGTTTTATATTCTTCTTCGTTAACAATATAAGTAAGCTTGTAAGTGTTTACACTCCAAACGGCATATAATATAATATCTTCATCGGAATTATATTCTGCACCGGGTGCATATTCGGGAATTTCGGCAGTCTTGTCCGATGACCAGCCTAGCCCTCTCTTATCGGTACATCATCCGGCAATATAAGTGTTTCTTCCGGTCTTTTATTTTGCTTTTTCGGAGCGGATTCTCCTCCGTTTGCATCGTATTCAACAAAATAGCCTATAGGTTCTGTTTCATTGTCGATGTATTTATAACCGCATACTTTGCAGGTGTATTCGGTATATCCTTTTTCTGATTTATTAGGTGGAATAATAGTGCTTTCATAATTATGTGCATCTGCCGGAATACTTGTTTCTATTCCGTTTATTTTTGAATCGAGATATACTGCGCATAGTTTTTCTTCGGTGTTATTGTCAATAACCGCATTGTGCGGAACTGATATTTCATATATATAGTTTTGAGGAATCTTATCTTGAACCGCATATACAAGTGTTCCGTCATATCCGTTTACTGAGAGGGAAAAATATTTTTTGTCGGCATATTCCGATAAATCAATGGTAATCGTTATATAATCTTCCGGAATTCCTTCTGTTTTTTCTGTTTCAATGTTTCTGACGTTAGACAGAATCGTATTATCCTCCAAACTGTTCCATACGTAATACTTTACAGAATAATCCGACTGTTTTTCTTTTATCTCCGCTGTTTTTCCGGCAGAAACGGTTAAATCGGTTTTATTCAGCGTATTAATTCTTTTTCCGTTATATTCTCCTGTTATAAATAATCCCGTAAAATCCGTATCTGTATTATTATAGACAACGGCTGATATTTCTCCGTCTTTTTTATCAATGGGCGATATAAAGCATACACTATCTTTTATAATTTCCCGTACACAATTTTTCATATTCAGTATTCCGTAACCGTAATACTCGTCATATCCTTCATTACCTTTATCTACGGATGATACGGAAAGAATATTTTTTATTCCGTCAAGGTTGATTTCATCATTAACATTTTTCATTATTGCAACAGCAGAGGATATAAAGGGAGTGGAATATGACGTGCCGCTTCCGGTTGTGTATCCGCCTTTATAGTTTGTGCTGTTTATATCCTTTCCGGGTGCTGTTATAAATACGCTTTCATTGTGCTCTGAAACTGATGAAATGTCCCCGTTTTTGTCAACTGCTCCGACTCCGATTACATTTTCATATGCCGCCGGATAATACAATGTTTCTCCTCCGCTGTTTCCTACTGCCGCAACAATAATAACACCTTTGTTCACAGCATAGTCAACAGCGTCTTTAAGTGCTTGCATATCTTCCGACAGTCCAAAACTCATATTTATTATATCACAGTCGTAATCATCAACAGCTCCATATATTGCTTTGCATATATAACTTGCTTTTGTTGTTTTTTCATCAAAACATTTAAGAGGTACGATTTTCGCTTGGGGAGATAGCCCTATGATTCCTTTCCCATCATCAAGAGATGCAATTATCCCGCTTACAAAAGTACCGTGCCCGTATGTATCGGATGTGTCTGTCGATTCGTCAATATAATTGTAGCCCTCTGATATGTTGCCTATTAAATCCTCATGTTCCGCAACACCGGAATCGATTACACCGATTTTTACTTCCTGCCCTTTACAATTCAGCATATATGTGAATTCTGCCTCAATCATTTTGAGATCCCATTTGCTTTCGTCGTATTTTTCCGGCGGAGCTTCGGTATTCTGATTTTTTTCGGAATCATCAACATTATCCTCAAACAATTCTACATCATAATCCTCCTCATACCATTCTACAGCATTGTTATTAAGTAATTTGTTAAGAGTTTTTTCATCAACAACATCAAAATGATCCTTTTCTTTCACTATACTCATAAGTGAAATATTTGAAGACTTATATTTAACTATATAGTTCTTTTGTTCGTTTTTATTTGCATATGCAGTATTTAAGGGCAAAACTGCCAAAACTGCTGACATAAATGCGGTTAAAAACTTTTTTAACATAACATAAACCTCTTTTCTTATCTTTTTGCATTACCGATTGATTATTCAATCGGTAAATAATATTCTATTATTAAAGTTAATTGTTTTTTTGATAATTTAAATACTTTTTTTTGTCTATTTGTAACAATTCAGCTTTTTAATTGCTTTAAATTAACATCTTTCTATTGATTTTTTTTATTTATTCTGTTAAAATATATCAGTACTGTTAATGAGGCTTTCAAATTTATAAAGTCTTTAATATTTCGGGGTGTAGCGCAGTTGGTAGCGCGCACGTCTGGGGGGCGTGGTGCCGCAGGTTCAAGTCCTGTCACTCCGACCATTGCAGAGTACCGCATAAATGCTAAAAAAACAAGCATTTATGCGGTTTTTCTTTACATTTAAAGTAATCAAACAAAATCAAAAATAACAGCAAATAATCAATCAACTGTAGTCAAACTGTAGTCAAAGGCAAACGGGTGATATGATATACTAACCCACGGCATCGAGTTCGATGCCGATTTCATCATACATGTTCTCTTATAACCTGCAAAGCCTTTCTTGCGAGCCAATAAGCGTTATTATCCTTTTGAAGCTTATCGACCCACAAATCGGAATCGGAAATAATACCC
>JAXEIW010000182.1:0-4082 GCA_034101885.1 Clostridia bacterium
GGGAATGAATGAGCCTCATTTGAGAACGGGTAATATATTGGGTGCGGCTTTTGCTATTTCATCAAATTCAAAGTATCCCGAAAAAGCAATGGAGTTTATTAATCTGATGAATACAGACAAATATTTAAGAAATCTGGTTGGCCTTGGTATAGAGGGAGAACACTGGATTGCTGTCGGAGATAATCAATATAAATTGCCGGATGGTGCCGAAAAGAAGGAAGACACAGGGTATGCGCCGGTAGAATATACACTCGGAAACAGATTTTTAATGCGAATTGAAGAAGGAACACCTTCAGATAAATGGGATAAGTTTAATGAATTTAACAATACTGCATTTCGTTATCCTACTGTAGGTTTCATTTTTGACAATTCTAACGTATCGGCGGAAATTGCGTCTATAAGCGATGTTTATCAGAAATATGCTCCGTCGTTGTTGGTTGGAGCTGTTGATCCTGATGTGTATTTGCCAAAATTCCTTGACGAACTTAAAACGGCAGGTATTGAAAAAGTAATTGCCGAGGCACAAAAGCAATATGACGAATGGAAAAAAAATAATTAAATAGGAGGAAAAAATGTATGAGAAATGCTGAGTGGATGAGCGGTAAATATGGTATAATGGTCCATTTCCTATCAAAAATAGGTGGGGTTGGGGGAGAGAAAAAACTTTCCCCCAATGAAATGGCGGAAAAATTTGATGTTAAAGCTTTTGCCGATGAAATAGAAAAAATGGGCGCAAGCTGGATCATTTTCCCCTTTGGACAAAATACAGGATATTATTGGTCGGAAAATCCTTATATAGAAGAAAAAATCCCGGGAAGATGTACAAGACGTGATTTAATAGTGGAAATTGCCGATGAGGTAACAGCAAGGGGAATTAGGTTTATTGCGTATTTGCCCACAGAAATGGATTTTCAGGAAGAGGATATGAGAAAGGCTTTTGCATGGAACGAGTCCTCAGGAAAAGAACATTTTATGGAAAATTGGATGTCGGTTATAAGATATTATTCAAATAAACTGGGTGATAAGCTCAGCGGCTGGTGGTATGACGGGTGTTATAATTCTGTTGAAAAGAGCTTTACAAATACAAAGGACTGGTCAAATTCCAGATTTGATAAAGAAAAGTGGTTTGAAGCGTCAAGAGCGGGAAATCCAAATGCGGTTATCGCTATGTGTACCGGTGCGAATTTAATGCAGTATGTTTTTGAAGATGAGGACTATCTTCCGGGAGAGTCAAACGATTTGATTCATTATCCGTGGAATTATGAGTCAAAGGATAAGCAATGGCATGTGCTGACATGGCTTGATTGTTTTTGGATGCTTGAAAAAGGACAGCAGATGCCGGATCCGCGATTCTCAAATAAAGTACTTTATGATTATGTCAGAAAATGCACAGATAAAAAAGGTGCCGTTACGCTTAATATAGGAATTTTTGAAGACGGTACATTGTCACGGAAAACGGTAAAGCAGGTAGAAGGTCTTAAGAAGGTTTTGAAAATTAAAGATTATACTTTACTTACAAACAGATATAATGATGCAATAAGTAAATTCCCTTTACATATGAAAAATATGCATGATTGCGTGCCGTTTGGACTTGGAAGCAGTGAGGATGGGAATTTTTCGGATGGCGGAGCTGATATTTACGAGTTAAATAATTGGACGACATCATTTGTAACGGGACTTGCACCTCTGTATTATGAAACAGTCAAAAATGACGAATATATAAGGTGGGCAAACAGTTTTAAAAAGCATTATAGGACTAAGGTTTTTGAAAAATATATGGATACCATGCATGATTTGGGTTTTCTGTATTCTCCGTACAGTGTAGCTATGTATAAGCTGACAGGTGACGATGAGCATAGAGAAACGGCACTTAAAGCAGCCGATGAGCTTGCAAAAAGATTTGTTGTTAAGGGAAATTACATTGATGCGTGGGAAAGAATGACAGATACAGGTAGAGAAGGCAGAGCAATTATTGATTCTATGATGAATATTCCGCTTATTTTGTGGGCGTGGAAAGAAACCGGTCATACATATTATCGTGATATTGCAATAAGCCATGCGGAAACTGTTGAAAAACTGTTTATTCGTGACGATTTTTCCACAGCACATTCCTTTACTTTTAATAAAGACACAGGCAAGGTAATAAAAGAATCAAATGCGTGCGGTTATTGCAACGGATCATGGTGGGCAAGAGGAGCTGCATGGGCGATTTACGGATTTGCAATTTTGGCAAAGTATACCGGATCGGAAAAATACAGACAACTTTCTTCAAATATTGCCAAAGCATATATTTCTCAGCTGAATGATGATTCGATTGTACCTGTATGGGATTTCAGACTTCCGTCAGATTTGCCTGCAAAATGTAACAGTAAATCGGCAGAGTGGGATGAAAGTGATATAAAAAATTGCGAATTTAATGTGGATACATCGGCAGCGTCTGTTACCGCATCAGGTATTCTGTGCCTTTATGAACAAACAGGAGAAAAATGGATGCTTGATTTTGCCTTAAAAAGTCTTGAGGAGCTTGGAAATAAATATGTGCATTGGCAAAATGATACTATGGGAATTTTGACACATCAAAACGGTCAAATGGTTTATACAACTTTTGGAGATTATTTCTATGTTGAAGCTTTGTCAAAAGTACTTTATAATACAGAGGGATGCTGGTAAGATTGCAGATTTAAGCCTGTTTTTTACCATATGTATTATTTCTGCGGGTAACTAAAATTATATGGAAAGGATGTATTAATGGAATGAATTTATCTGAGAAGATGCTTCCGACATCAATTAATAACGGATATCATGATGATGAGAACAGCTGGGTTTGGGGAAGCAGTGTGATTAAAGGTGAAGACGGAAAGTATTATATGTTTGTTGCTTGCTGGAGTAAAATACTTCCGTTTCACCCGGGGTGGCTGTTGGGCAGTGAAGTCAGACTTGCGGTATCAGATAACCCATGTGGTCCGTTCAGGTATAAAAAAACAATTCTTTCTCAAAGAGGACAGATGTATTGGGATGGCGTATCTGCATTTAATCCTCGTGTAATTAAGCACAATGATAAATATGTGTTGTTTTACACCGGAACGACACATCCGTTTACTTTAAAACAGTGTAATAAAGATTCGTCAGCTGCTGTGACTGTTGCAAGAACCAATAAAAGAATCGGTATTGCTGTAAGTGATACAATTGACGGAGAATGGAAAAGGTTTGATGAGCCTGTTATAACAACCCGATGCGGAATGTTTGACAGCTTGCTTGTAACCAATGCATCTCCGTGTGTTTTAGATGATAACAGAATACTTGTTATTTATAAGGCAAGAGGTTATCTTGAGGATAACGGTGATCTTGATTTCATACATTCCGATATGTATTTGGGGTGGGTTATGCTTGATGAGAATTACAAGATAATTGAGAGGTGCGGTAAACCTGTTTTTAATGAAGATATAGTTGTTGAAGATCCCTTTATATGGAAAGATAAAAATAAATTTCATATGATAGCGAAAGATATGTCCGGTGATTTATGCGGGCAAATTCAGGCAGGTATGTATGCCGAAAGCTTAGATGGAAAATCATGGTTTATACATAAAAATGAAATGAGTTATACAAGAGAAATTATGCTTGATGGAGGAAATATCATAAAGTTGGGAAATATGGAGCGACCGTTTATTCTTTTTGAGGACGGTAAAATGTCATGTATATATTTTGCTTCTTCAGATGGTAACGGCAGTGGATTTGATGGTTTAAAAAATACATTTAATTTAAGCATTAAGCTTGTTGAGTAAATTTATTATTAACTGTTGCCGAATAAATGCGATTGGAAATCGAATTTATTCGGTGAGCATTATTTCAGGCACTGATTGTTGGACAGACTGTGATGATGCGGCAGCTTAAAAATCCGTATCCCTGTAAAGGCTGAAATGTATGATAAAATCAGCCTTGACAGGGTTTGTCAAGTAATCTGTGTAAGTTTTTTTGCATAAGTCAATTTTTTTACAAAAGTAGCGTTTATGCCGCGAAAGTCACTTGACGGCGTGACGATTTTGTATACAATGCCTCAGTGGATTTGTATGACATATTTTTTC
>JAXEIW010000183.1:0-2351 GCA_034101885.1 Clostridia bacterium
CCCCCTTTAGACTATGCTCTTTGGTTGGGCGGTTCAAGTTTTGCGTTCTTTTTCAGACAACAGTCAAGGAAGTTTAGTTGAATTGTTTAGCTTTTATGAAAATAATGCTGCTAACACATAGTGATAAACAATAATTTATACATGAATAGTAACTGTTTTTATGATTTTTTTTTAAAATCATATTCTTTCGATATTGACAAATGCACGCTTTTATGATAAAATTCAGATATTTGTGAATAAAATGATTTATTTAATTTTTATTGTTTCGGCATGATAATGTTATTTGTAGGAAAATTAAATCGGAGGTTTGTTATGGTTGGTTATTTGGGCCCGGTGGGAACGTTTTCGTATATGGCGGCAAAGGAATATTATAAAGGCAGAGAAGCTGAATTAAAAGAATATCCGTCTATTTATACCCTTATCAAGGCGGTTGATAACAGAGAAATCGAATCGGCAATTGTGCCTGCGGAAAATTCCATTGACGGCAGCGTGAACACAACTCTTGATACCATTGCTTTTGAATCAAAGGTTTATATATGCGGTGAGTATGTACTTAAGGTTTCGGAAAATCTTATTGCAAAGAAAGGAACCAAAAAAGAGGAAATAAAGAAAATTATATCTCATCCGCAGCCGATAGGACAATGTTCAAAGATAATAAATTCACAATTTCCCAACGTTAAAATAGAATATACCGAATCCACGGCGGCAGCCGCGCGTATAATTGCCGCAGGAAAAGACAATTCTGTCGCAATGATCGGACCGTCAGCCTGTGCTCAGCTTTACGGTTTGGAAATAATTGAAAAAAACTGTGGTGATGAGCCCAATAACTGTACTCGTTTTATAGAAATAAAAAAGGAACAAAACACAGTTTTCGGAAATAACGATAAATCATCCTTTATTATTTCTACCGACAACAATCCGGGATGCCTTTTTCGTGTTGTAGAAGCATTTGCAAAAAACAATGTAAATATGTGTAAAATAGAGTCAAGACCTGCGAAAAAGAAATTGGGTGTCTATATATTTTTTATTGACATTGACGGAAACATAGCTGAAGAAAATATAAAAAAAGCATTGAATAAGATTAAGAGCGAGTCAAATTCTACGGTATTTCTCGGCTCATATAAGAAAGGTTAAAGGGGAGTAAGCATACAGAATGATAGTTAATATAAAAAAAGCGATTTTACATATTTTGGACGGTAATTCGGGATTGAGTGTGTATTCGAATGAGGAGCTTGATACCGAGGACGCAAATTTAACGGCATATATATGCGAGCATATTGACAGGGTTTGCAATGATCCCGGAATGAGAACGGGAACATTCAGAAGCAACAGCGGTTTTAAATATCAGCTTGAGCAATATAAAAACGGCGAAACCGATTTTGTATCCTTTTCAAAAAATATTGCGGAAAGACTTTATGAGCTGATTTCACAGTCTGATAATATTACATCCTCCGACTTGATAATATGCGATTGTATGATGGGAGAAGCGCCGTCAATTGCGGTTTTAAAGTGTGATAACAAGATAGGATATATTCATCAGGTTACCCAAACGGAGGAAATAATAAAAAACAACATTGTAAATCATTATGCAATTATGCCTTCCGTATCGCAGAAATTTTCGGATTATGCCTTTATTTCAACAGAGGATTTTTCCATAAAATACAAGCCCAAAAAGATTAGTGTTGAGGGTGAAAAAATGGATATGCTTGCAGACGGAGTCCTTGAGTGCGATTATGATTTATCAACAAAGGAATCCTTTAATAAAATTCAAAAGCTTGCAAAAAAGGTTACCGAGGATTTTGCCGGAAACGAGATAGACGCAGAAGCTAAAATAAAAAGATACGTTAAAGAAACTGCGGTTACAACGGAAAATATTGCTGTTGACGAGGTGGCGGACGCTGTGTTTGAATCACCGTCCGCAAGAGAAGAATTTGTGGAACAGGTAAAGAAAGCCGAAGTGCCGGAAAATATTCCCATGAACGAATATGTTACAAAAAGAGTGAATAAAAATATAAAAATCGTAACCGATACCGGAATTGAAATTTCTTTTCCGCCTGAATACTATAAGGATGAGGAAAATATTTCGATTGTCAACAACGATGACGGAACATTGTCAATTCAGATTAATAATATAGGACAAATTATTAACAAGTAGCGTAAAAAATGACTGTACGAATTTAACGTATCAGTCATTTTTTAAATAATGGCTGCATGAATAAATATTTTGCTACCAAAATATTTATTTCAGCAGACTTTATCAATGCGAACTGTGTAAAATCTTTGATTTTACACGAAAAATTTTGACAATAGTCATAATTTTTCTAAATGCGATTGAAAATCGCATTTATTCA
>JAXEIW010000184.1:0-7373 GCA_034101885.1 Clostridia bacterium
TTTTTTATGCATAAAAAATGACTGCCGAATAAAAATTTTACTCCCAAAATTTTTATTCGGCAGACTTTATCAATGCGAACTGTGTAAAATCTTTGATTTTACACGAAAAATTTTGACAATAGTCATAATTTTTCTAAATGCGATTGAAAATCGCATTTATTCAGTGAGCATTATTCAGTGAGCATTAAAAAATAAGTTTTCTTATTTCCGAAGCAGTGACTTTTCTTACCGGTATATTGTTTTTTACAGCTATTGCGGCGGCGGCACCTGCTGCCTCACCTAAGCCGGCACAAATCGGCATTACTCTGAAATTTGAATGTGCCATGTGCGTCCCGGAGATATTTCGCCCACAAAGAAGTAAATTTTCAATTTTTTGAGGAAGCAGACATCTGTAGGGGATTGTATAACCCTTTTTTTGCTTAAATTTCTTCTGTACACCGGTTGCATCAAGTCCGGAACCGGTTATGTTATGTACATCAAAGTTAAAGTAAGCGTCTTTTACTACATAATCATCAAAAACTTTTGCATTTAAAATATCTTCCTCGGTTAAGGTATATTCTCCTTTGAAGTGACGTGTTTCCCTGACGCCTATCAGAGATGCCGAGCTTACTATATAGCAATTTTCATATCCCGGTGCATATTCTCTAAGAAATTTAACTATTTCGTTCATTTGATTTCTGCATATCAGAGTAGCTTTTGTTAAATCATCAGCATTTGTTCCGTCAATTTCAATGCAATTTGTCATATTACAGGTTACTGTACCGGGAAGAGTTGTTTTGTATAATAAAACATGACCGGCAGGAAAGGGGAGGTTTTTGCGAGCAAGATTTTGCAGCTCTCCTTTTTCTGTTTCCACCTGTGTTTCAAAAGAACCCGGAAAAACAGCACGGTCATAATCAACTCCGCCCACCTTAAACATAATTGTAACAGGCTGCATTTTACCGTCCGATTCTCGTCCTTTGATAAATTCCGCTCCGCTTTTATATGCAATATCACCGTCACCCGATGCATCAATTATAACATCGGCATAAATATCTGTGAAGCCCGATTTATTTACAACCGATACTCCTTTTATATTATGTCCGTCCATGATTGCATCACACGCAAAGGTGTACAGCATAATCGTAACACCTGCTTCACAGAGCATTTCCAAATATAAGGTCTTTAATTTTTCGGGATCGATTATCGGTGTGATTTTATTGTGGTATTCCCCCTCATTTCTTTCGGCGCTTCTTCTTAAAATCTCATGATATATTGAACTTGCGCAGCTCCCCGTCCAATGACTCATAAGCCCTGTTGTTGAAATTCCGCCTACATCTCCGCATTGCTCGACAAGAATAACTTTTGCGCCATTTTTTGCCGCAGTATATGCTGCACTTATTCCGGCAGGACCGCTTCCGACAACTAAAACATTTGTATTAATGGTTTGTTTTTCCATATAAACCCTCCTTTTTCTTTATTCTATCATCTTCATTTTCTTTTTAATATATATTTTTTTGCAAAATATATTGAATAATTTGCAATTTGTGATATAATAAATTTTATTAATACGTTTTACATGAAAGGAATTAACGGTAAAAATGATTAATAAACTTTTGGCTGATATTAAAAGCTATATCGAATATCTTGAAGAAAATGATATTTATGTTTCTGTTCATACAAGTTTTACAGAGTATATGCTCCCGCTGCTTGAATTTAATATTCACAAAAATCCAAAGTGTTTGCTTGTAAAAAGCGATAATGATGCTTGGGAAAGGTGTATAAAATTACATAACAGCGAAAACAGCAAACAAACAGGAATGAAAGTCAGGATATGCCACGCAGGTGTTGAGGAGGCGGTATTTTTTCTTTCGTTTGGCGGAAGCGTTTGTATAAGCACCGCAAAGGAAACGGATAATACAAGGCTGTGTATTCTTGTTAATCCATTATGCAGAATGATAGAATATTTAAATCTGATTTGCCCCAAACCCGAAATTGAAATAACCGAGAATGAGCTTGTAAATCGGGCTGTTAAATTTATTAACAGAAATTTTTATAATAATATATCTAATCAGGATATTGCCGATAATTGCTCATGTTCCGTATCTTCAATTTGCCACTTGTTTCGAAAATATAAAGGAGTAACCATACATCAATATATTAACGATTTAAAATTATCTTATGCAAAAGAGCTTCTTAAAACAAGCAATATTTCAATCACGTCTGTTGCCAACAAAGCAGGTTTTTCCGACTATAACTATTTTGCGGTTAGATTTAAGAAGGAAACGGGAATAGCTCCGTCGCAGTATAGAAAAAATAAACAGTATTCAGTTTCAACAGACATCGAAAACGCGTAACTCTTATATTTTTTTTTAATTTTAAGCTTGTTTCTTAATTATACCAAGAAATACATGATTTTGCACCATGAATAAATATTTTGCTCTCAAAATATTTATTTCAGCAGACTTTATCAATGCGAACTGTGTAAAAGCTTAGATTTTAAACGAAAAATTTTGACAAGAGTCATAATTTTTCTAAATGCGATTGAAAATCGCATTTATTCAGTGAGTATTATATACAACTTTTTAAAACAACGATTATCGTAATATTTGTCGGCTCGCATTGGTGTATAGCAGATGTGTTTAATAATTTTTTCATTTTTTGTAAATCTTTTTGCGGTAACGGAATATAATAATAGTGTAATATTATTTACCAAAACTGTTCCGTTGAGAGGAAAGTTTGAATAAAATTGCCCATCTCGCACGTCCGCGCTCGATTGAGTATAAACATACACGGCGTTCGCGCGGACGCACAATCTGAACAATTTTCTTTCAAACTTTGATTTTGCGAAATAAGTTAATGGTATAAGTTTGAATAAAATCGCCAATTTCACCACTTTTTGCTCGGAGCAGTACTATTGTATATTGTACGGCACCGCTTGCTGCAAAGCGGCAATCTTGACGATTTTCTTTAAAGCTTGGTTTTGCGAAGGGAGTTAACAGTCAAAAATGGAAGGATATTTCACATATTATTGCCCGATAACGGGGAAAAAGGTCAAGGTGAGAGAGGAAACGGATAACAGAAAAAAAACTGTATACAGTACTGTAAGAGAAAATGATTGCTGTAAAAACAGTAACGGTATATGCGACGGAAACTGTTCGGGGTGCAGGCTGTTATAGCTGTTCGAATATTCGTGTTTGTATATTAATGGCTGCTGAACAATTATGAAACGCAGCCGCATAGCGGCTTACAAGCGTTTCAGAATTGTTTGGGTGCAAGGGTTTTGTGCGCTTCTGCAAAAAAACCTTGTACCATTAATAAATATTTTGCTCCCAAAATATTTATTTCAGCAGGCTTAATCAATGCGAACTGTGTAAAATCTTTGATTTTACACGAAAAATTTTGACGATGGTCATAATTTTTCTAAATGCGATTGAAAATCGCATTTATTCAGTGAGCATTATATTATTTCAAGTGCGAAGAAATAATGCCCGATTAAATCAAAGCAGATGTTGTTGATCTAATATTGACTGTTGTGTGAAAGGATATGGTGGTATATATGAGTCAGGACGTAAATAAAAAATTGGAAGATATTTTAAGCGGTATAGACAAAAACAAAATAATGCAGTCAAAGAAAAATATTGAACAAATGCTCAACACACCGGAGGGTAAAAAGCTTTTGCAAAATATCGAGAGTTTGGATAAAGGAAAGCTTATGAATATGTTTATGAGAATGGACACAAAAGAATTAAAACAAAAAATAAAAGACGCAGATTTGTCAAAAATGTCCGGCATTAAGGCAGATGATATAATTAATAAGTTTAAATAATATTGTTATGGAAAGGATTGTATATTGTGGCTAAAAGTAGTGATATGTTAGGTACACTGAAAGGCTTATTGGGCGATAATGCAGATGAAAAAATAAACGCTGTTATGAATGCTCTTAAAAACAGTTCGAATAACAGCGGAAACGGCGGCAGTGTTTCGGATAATATCAATTCGGTTGTAAATTCCGTAAATGACAGTATTGAAGTGAATGATGAAAGGGGCGCAATTCCGGTATCCTTTTCGTCCGACAATAATGGCGGTATTACTCAAAATGCCAATAATCTTTTGTCACCGGAGGGGTTGGAGTATATTTCAAAAATAAAAGGTATTATCGACGAAATGGGCTCGGCAAACGATCCCCGTTCAAATCTTTTAATGTCTTTAAGACCGTATATGAGAACAAACAGGCAAAAGAGCATAGACAATGCTGTTAAGATATTAAATCTGAGCCGTTTTTCGGGATTATTTAAGATATAGGTGATTATATATGTATAGGAGATATTACAGCGTAAACGATATGCCGCAGATGATACGAAATGACAGCGAACATATACCGCAGCGGGAACAGGAAAACATAAAATCCGTTCCCGAAGTACATAAAAATGTCGAGGAGGAGTTGGGTATAATTCAAGATGGAAAGCTGTTTGGAAAATTTGAAATTGATGATGTGATATTGATCGCTGTTATCATTATTTTGCTGGTAGATGACTGTGACGACATGCTGTTGCTTTTGGCTTTGGGATTTGTGTTCTTCACAGGATTGGCTTAGTCGAAAAACAGGGGCAGTTGTATCAACTGCCCCTGCCGTTATACTGCTGTGTTTAAAATTGTTCGATAAATTAATCGGCAGAAAGCGAAGAAGCTTTGCTGCGATTTTTCATGTCGGGCAGCTGTACAAGCATTATGGAAATAAACATCAGTACACAGCCGGCAATTTCTCTCGGTGACAATGTTCCTCCCGTAAGATTCCAGCCCAATGCAACGAGAACAACGGTAGAAAGTGTAGCAAATACCGATTCAAGGCTCATAAGAATTGACGCTGATGTAGGATCTGTATATTTTTGACCGACAACCTGGAGAGTATAGGCAACTCCGCAGGACAAAAATCCCGAATAGCATAAGGGTATCCAACTTTCCATAATAGGAGCAACAGCAGGTCTTTCAAAAATTACGGCTATAAGGGTTGCTATTATTCCGCATACAAAAAATTGCAGGCAGGAAAGCTTAATACCGTCTGTTTGGGGTGAAAAATAATCTATAACGAGTATGTGAGCCGAAAAGATAAAGGCGCATATTAATGTCAAAACATCGCCTTTGTTTATTGAAAATGCCGAATCGATACATAATAGATACATACCTATAACGGCACCTATAACGGCGGCAACAATGGGAAGACTTATTTTTTTGCCCATAAACAGACCTATAATCGGAACTATTACCATATAAAGAGCGGTTATAAATCCCGATTTGCCGGGACTTGTATATATCATTCCCGCAGTTTGAAGAGTGCTTGCCGCACATAAAATAATACCGCAGGAAATACCGCCCGCCAAAAGCTTTTTATCAAATTTTATGACAGGCTGATTTCTCTTTTTTTTGCCCATGTCGAGTAGGTATATGACGGGCAGCAGTACAAGTCCGCCCAACAAGGAGCGTATTCCGATAAATGTAAAGGGTGATATTGAGTTTACTCCGATGCTTTGGGCGATAAATGATGTGCCCCATATAAAAGCGGTCAGAAGCAGCATTAGATTACCTTTTAGTTTTGTGTTCTTCATAAATTTTACCTTTCTTATGTTTAAATTTTACTAAATATTATTATAGTATACAGATAAAAATAAATCAATTGACAAAATATAATGAAATTTGCTTGTTTTTTCATTTTATTTATAGTATAATGACCATGACGAAACAGAAATTATATATTAAAACGGAGATTTTAATGAAAAATTATAAAATTGTCATACAGTATGAGGGCGGAATGTTTTATTACATAAAATATATGAGGTATTGATATGAGTAAATTTGATAAAATTCTTTTATGTTCCGATTTGGACGGAACACTCAGAAACAGTAAAGGAGAAATTTCCAAGGAAAACATAAGGGCAATAAATTATTTTAAAGAAAACGGCGGATTGTTTACCCTTTGCACCGGGAGAAATTACAGATATGCGCAGGAATTGGAAAAGGAAGGATTGTTTGTAAATACTGTTTTTATAGCCTTAAACGGCGCTGTAATCTATGACGGCAAATCCGGTAAAATGTTGTACGAAAATCCGATGAACAGAGAAAAGCTGGGAGATATTGAGAAGTTTACATATGAGAACAAAAGCTATCTTGAAAACATAACAGTACATAGTGAGGAATCCTTTGACAGCTTTGAATATTTGACAGAGGACAGAAAGCTTTATAAAATTGTTTTCACAACAAGGAATACAGACGCAACAAAAATTTTCAAAAAAAAGCTGAAGGAAAGGTATTCGGATCAGGATTTTTTTATAACAACAAGCTGGCCTACAGGAATTGAAATTCTTGACGGGAAAAGCACAAAGGGAGAATGTGTAAAGATTATAAAAAATTATATTGATACCGAAATTGAAAAGATAGTATGCGTCGGGGATTTTGAAAACGATATTACCATGCTGAAAGAGGCGGATATTTCTTACGCCGTTGAAAATGCGATACAGCCGGTAAAGGACGCAGCCGATTATGTCACGGTTTCTAATGATGAAAATGCATTGGCAAAAATCATTTCGGATTTGGAGAAAAATATTTGTTAAAGTGAAAATTGTTACTATTCAGGTACAAATTATAGTTTATCACTATATTTGAGCAGTATTGTTTTTATGAAAGCCAAACAATTACAACTAAACTTCCTTGACTGTTGTCTGAAAAAGAACGCAAAACCTGAACCGCCCAACCAAAGAGCATAGTCTAAAGGGGGCAATGCATTATGCGAGTTGCGCAACTGCAAAGCAGTTGGCGCGTGTTTGAGCTATGGAATACCGATACGGGTGTGAAACCCAAAAGGGGATACATAAGTGGAACACCTTATGTGCCTTTTGGTACTTTTGGGCAAACAAAAGTACAACTGTTTCAACATTTGAAAGTGCAGATAACAAAAATCAGCCAATATATACTTGTTATCCTAAATTATAAAACATATAAACAATAATTTATCCGCATAGGTAAACAGTAACTGAAAATTAATTATAAATATAAAATAAATGCTGATAAATGCTTGATTTTTTTATGTTTTTGTGCTATAATTAATATGATAGATTCCTGTTTTGGAGTTGAGGAAAAACCGATTAAATAAATTACCCGTATTAAGCAGTCGTTTCTTGCTGTACGGTGTGAAAATCCTGAATGTGATCTCTATGGCAAGAGTTTTTTTATTCGGTATTTCTCAATGGTGAGAAACAAAAATTTCACCCTTATCCGACAGAGTGTTCGGTCGGAAGTTATGGAGGTAAACTTAATTATGGCGAAAAAGACAAAGGAAAAAGAGCTTGATATGCAGGCGCTTGAAAATCAGAAGATAGTCAATGTTGAATTAAACAACG
>JAXEIW010000185.1:0-13216 GCA_034101885.1 Clostridia bacterium
GGGTGTGAAACCCAAAAGGGGATACATAAGGGGAACACCTTATGTGCCTTTTGGTACTTTTGGGCAAACAAAAGTACATATATTTCAACATATAACTTTGCAGGAAATAAAAATCAGCGGATTAACACTTATTATTTTAAATAATTACGCATCTAAACAATAATTTATACCTGAATAGTAACAGAAAAAGAAGCTATATATGCAAAGAATGCGGTAAAAGATTTTCAGAACAACATCCATTTGTTCCTAAGTAATTCTCACTGAATAAATGCGATTTGCATTTAGAAAAATTATGACTATTGTCAAAATTTTTTCGAGTAAAATCAAAGATTTTACACAGTTCGCATTGATAAAAATATGGATAACTCTGTTGGAGTTATCCATATTTTCAAACTACTGCAACTTTCATTGAATGTGTCTGTATGTTCGTATGTTTAAACAAATATTATTCATATTATTTTATACAATTATGTTATTAGGAGTATAAAAATCCCAACAATTAACAAAGAGCTTGCTTAACTTTGTTATTATTCCTTCTTTGACTCGGCAATTACCTTTTCGGCAATATTTGACGGTGCTGTTTCATACCTTGCAAATTCAAAGGTAAATGTGCCTCTTCCTTGGCTCATCGAACGCAAGTCCGTTGCATATTTATGCATTTCCGAAACAGGTACTTCCGCTTCTACAAGGTTAAGTCCTTCTCTGTCGCTTTCACCCATACCCATAATCTGACCGCGTCTTTTATTAATATCTCCTATAATATCGCCCATAATGCTTTCGGGTATATAAACCTTCAGATATCCTATAGGCTCAAGCAAAACAGGTTTTGCTTGTTTCAGCCCTTCTTTATATGCAATGTTCGCTGCCATTTTAAATGCCATTTCGGAGGAATCAACAGGGTGATATGAACCGTCCAAAAGGGTAGCCTTAAGGTTTACAACAGGATAACCTGCCAAAACGCCATGCTCACAAGCTTCTCTCAAGCCTTTTTCAACCGCCGGGAAATAATTTTTGGGAACGCTTCCGCCGAATACCTTTTCTTCAAAAATCATCTCCTCTGTTAAACCTCTTTCAAACTGAATCTTAACATGACCGTATTGACCGTGACCGCCCGATTGTTTTTTATGTTTGCCTTCAACCGTTGCCGTACCGAGAATTGTTTCCCTATACGGTACGATAGGCTCTTCAAGCTTTACGTTAACGCCGTATTTACTCTTAAGCTTGTTAATAATAACATCAATGTGCTGTTCTCCCTGACCGTTTATCAAGGTTTGTTTTGTTTCGGTATTATTTGAAATATTAAAGGTCGGATCCTCGTCGGTGAGTTTCATAAGACCGCTTACAATTTTTTCCTCATCACCCTTAGCTTCGGGATAGACTGCCATTGACAATACGGGCAGCGGAAATTCTATACCGCTTAAAATAATATTTTTATTTTCGGCACACAGCGTATCTCCCGTCTTTGTTTTGTCAAGCTTTGCAACAACACCTATATCGCCGGCATCCACAGATTTAACTTCTGTCTGCTTTTTTCCGGTAAGAGTATAAATTTTTCCTATCTTTTCGTATGTATCCTTATTGGGATTATATAAAGTGCTGTCTGCCTTAACACTTCCCGAATATACTCTGAACAATGACATTTTTCCGACATACGGATCGGCGATGGTTTTAAATACAATTGCCGATGTAGTATCCTGCGCGTCTTGTACAACCTCAACAGGATCTCCGGTTTTGGAATCATGTGCAATCTCTGTGATTTCATTTGGATTCGGAAGATACTTTCCGATACCGTCCATAAGGCTCATCACGCCTACATTTTCCTGACCTGTACCGCAGTATACCGGATAAATTGTTCCGTCCTTAACACCTTTTCTGATTGCCTTTTTTATCTCATCAAAGGTAAATTCCTCACCGTTAAAGTATTTATTCATCAAAGCGTCGTCGGTTTCGGCAACGGCTTCCATAATCATATCCCTCAAAGGCGCAATTGTATCATCCATTCCGTCGGGAACGGGAATATCTATTCTGTCGATTCCCTCATATCTTCTTGCGGTCATATCAACTATATCAACATAGCCTTTAAACTTTTCTCCCTCTCTGATCGGAATAACAAAAGGTGTTACCGCTTTTCCGAATTTTTCCTTCATCTGCTCAAGAGTTCGCATATAATTTGCTCTGTCATCATCCATTTTATTAACAAAGAACATAATAGGAACGCCCTTTGTCCTTGCATATTTATATACCTGCTCCGTTCCGACCGAAACGCCGCTTCTTCCGCTTAAAACTATCAGCGCCGAATCTGCCGCTCTTAAGCCTTCTTTAACTTCACCGACAAAATCAAAAAATCCCGGTGTGTCTATCATATTATATTTCATACCCTTCCATTCTACCGGAATCATTGATGCCGAAACGGAACACTGTCTTTTTACCTCCTCCGGATCATAGTCCGACACCGTATTTCCGTCAGCCGCCTTTCCCATTCTGTCAATAGCTCCGCTGTTATAAAGCATTGCCTCCGTGAGAGTTGTCTTTCCGCATTTTCCATGCCCCATTACGACAACATTTCTGATTGTGTCCATTTTAAAATTACCCATTTTCTTTTCCTCCCTTTATCGATTTTTTTGATTATTTATGGTCAATCCCAAACGGATTTTGTTTTAAATTAATATTACATTATATTTACCGCTTATATTTACTGTTTAAACAATAAATATAACGGCAAACTGTTTAAAGTTTAATGCATTTTTTTGTAAATATTGTATATATTCTGATTACATAATTAATTCTTTACAGTAAAAATAAATAAATTATTCTTTTTTTATTAATTATCATATCCGCTTAATAAATTAATTTTTAAAATTATTATCTCATACATCCGATGCATTTCACAAATAATAAATACAAAATAACCATATGTAAAATAAAAGAAAATATTTTTATATATTTTTTTACCAAAATTTAAAAAAGGTATAGAAATTTATCATAAAATGTTGTATAATATATAAGATATATAAAGGGTTATTGTAAAAAATATATTCATCGTTAATTTTCATTTATTTTTTTGAATAAAATGTGCTGTTCTCTGCCGTTTCTATAATGACAGAGTGCATTCCATTATTAAAAAATTTGAAAGGATTTATTATTATGAGTGATTCAACAGATATTTTAAAAATTCTCGAAAAGAACGGACCAATGATTTCAAAAGAACAGATTGCACAGATGACCGGCAAAACCGAAGATGAGGTTGCGGCGATTATAGCCGGGCTGGAAAAAGACAATATAATAGTCGGATATAAGACAATGATAAATTGGGATATGACCGATACCGAAATAGTAGATGCTTTAATCGAATTGAAAATCACACCTCAAAGAGGCGAAGGATATGATAAGGTGGCGGAGAGAATTTATAAATATCCACAGGTAAAATCCTTATATCTTATGTCGGGTTCATATGATTTGTGTGTTATTATCGAAGGCTCAACCATGAAAGAGGTCGCCTTGTTTGTCGCCCAGAAGCTTGCGCCGATGGATTCGGTTCTAAGCACCGCAACACACTTTGTATTAAAGAAATACAAGGATGACGGACTTACATTCTATGATGATGAAAAAGATACAAGACAGGTGATAACATTATGATAAATTATGATTCTTTGTTAAATAATAAAGTAAAAACAATACCTCCTTCAGGTATAAGAAAATTTTTTGATTTGGTTTCCACCATGGACGACGCCATTTCTCTCGGCGTCGGCGAGCCTGATTTCTGCACTCCCTGGTCAATAAGGGAAGCAGGTATCTATTCTCTCGAAAAAGGAAAAACCTTTTATACGGCAAATGCCGGCTTAATGGAATTAAGAGAAGAAATATGCAACTACACAAAAAGAAAATACAGGGTTTCATATGATCCCAAAACAGAGGTTCTCGTTACCGTGGGTGGAAGTGAAGCTATAGACTTAGCCGTTCGCTGTCTGATAAGCGACGGAGATGAAGTTCTTATTCCCGAACCAAGCTTTGTATGCTATAAGCCATGCACAACGCTTGCAAACGGAGTCGCTGTTCCCATAGAAACAAAAGAGGAAGATAATTTTAAGCTCACAAAAGAACAGCTCAAGAGCAAAATTACCGACAGGACTAAGCTTTTGGTTCTTCCCTACCCCAACAATCCCACAGGTGCGGTTATGACAAAAAAGGATCTTGAAGCTATTGCCGAGGTTTTGAGAGATACCGATATAATGGTATTAAGCGATGAAATTTACAGTGAATTAACATATACTCCCGAAGGACATACCTGCTTTTCGGAAATTGAAGGCATGAAAGAAAGAACAATTGTTGTGAACGGATTTTCAAAAGCCTTTGCCATGACCGGCTGGAGATTGGGTTATGCACTCGGTCCCAAGGAAATAATAAAGGCAATGACAAAGGTTCATCAGTACGGAATCATGTCTTCTCCCACAACAAGTCAGTTTGCGGCAATCGAAGCCATGAAAAATTGTGACAAGGACGTGGATGAAATGGTAAGGGAATACAACAACAGAAGAAGATACATCCTGGAAGGCTTCAGAAATATGGGATTATCATGCTTTGAACCTCTCGGTGCATTTTATGTTTTTCCATGTATTAAATCGCTTAATATGAAAAGCGAAGAATTTTGTCAAAAGCTTCTTGAAGAAGAAAGAGTTGCGGTTGTACCGGGAAATGCTTTCGGTGAAAGCGGCGAAGGCTTTATAAGATGTTCTTATGCTTATTCCGTTGAGAGTATAGCAAAAGCTCTTGAACGTATAGAAAAATTTGTAAAAAAACACAATTAATATTAAACACAAAGAAATTGATGTAATAACGCACATCTCTTTCGCAAAAATATTTATGCTGCTTTAAGGCGGCGGAACGGAGGATTATTTTAATGAATACAAAGTACATTTTTGTTACAGGCGGCGTTGTTTCAGGATTGGGAAAGGGTATCACGGCTGCGTCATTGGGACGCTTGTTAAAGGCAAGAGGTTATAATGTAACCATGCAGAAATTTGATCCGTATATTAATATGGATCCGGGAACAATGAGTCCTTATCAGCACGGCGAAGTGTTTGTAACGGATGACGGCGCCGAAACAGATCTTGATTTAGGTCACTACGAGCGTTTTATTGACGAAAACTTAAGTATAAACTCAAATGTTACAACAGGCAAAATTTACTGGTCTGTAATTTCCAAGGAAAGACGCGGCGATTATGAGGGTAAAACTGTTCAGGTAATTCCTCACATAACAAATGAAATAAAATCAAGAGTGTACAGAGTTGCAAGAGAACAGCAAACAGATATTGTTATAACCGAAATAGGCGGTACTGTCGGCGATATCGAAAGCACACCGTTTTTGGAAGCAATAAGACAGGTATCCACAGAGGTTGGAAAAGAGAACTGTATGTATATACATCTTACTTTGGTTCCCTGCATTACAACCTCCGGCGAGCAAAAATCAAAGCCTACGCAGCACAGCGTTAAAGAGCTTTTAAGCCTCGGCATACAGCCCGATATGATTGTATTAAGAACAGAAAAACCGCTTGAACCCGGACTTGCCGCAAAAATAGGTCTTTTCTGCAATATCCCCGAACAATACGTTATCCCCAATCTCGATTTAGACACTCTCTATGAAGTGCCTTTAGCTCTTGAGGAAGAGGGCTTTGCAAAGATGGTCTGCAAGCGTTTGGGTATCGAGGACAGGACTCCCGACCTTGACGATTGGACAGGCATGGTAAAGATAGTAAAAGATCTTATGAAGGAAAAGGAAGCCGTTAACATTTCTTTGGTAGGAAAGTATGTTTCTCTGCATGATGCATACATATCTATTGTGGAAGCATTAAAGCACGGAGGAATAGCCAATTATACAAATGTTAATATAAACTGGGTAAATTCCGAAGATGTTACTGCTGAAACAGCCGACGAATACTTAAAGGACAGTGACGGCATATTGGTTCCCGGCGGTTTCGGTGACAGAGGTATTGAGGGAAAGATTATTGCCGCGCAATATGCAAGAGAGCATGACATTCCTTATTTCGGAATTTGTCTCGGTATGCAAATTGCCGTTATTGAATTTGCACGAAATGTATTGGGACTTAAAGACGCAAACAGCTCGGAAATCAATCCCGATACAAATTATCCTGTAATCGACCTTATGCCCGAACAGCAGGATGTAGAGGATTTGGGCGGAACAATGCGTTTGGGATTATATCCGTGTAAGCTTACTCCAAACACACTGGGCAAGGAAATTTACAAAGAGGATTTAATATACGAAAGACACCGCCACCGTTATGAATTTAATAACGAATACAGACAAAAGGCAATTGAAAACGGACTTGTTATATGCGGACAATCCCCCGATGACAGACTTGTGGAAATGGTTGAGATACCGGCAAACAAATGGCACTTGGGCGTTCAATTCCACCCGGAATTTAAATCACGTCCAAACAGACCCCACCCGTTATTCGCATCCTTCATAAAAGCAAGTATGGAATACAAGAACAATAAATAATCGAATATATCATGAAAAGTTCACTTTGTTTTTTATCACCCATAGGGTATCTTACAATATATTCGGAAAACGAAAAAATTATAAAGCTTTCCTTTGAAAAAGGACAGACTACAGAATTAACGCCGCTGCTGCGCGAAGCTAATGCGCAGCTGACGGCGTATTTTGACAAAAAGCTTTTTAAATTTTCCCTTCCTCTGGAAATAAATTCAACACCCTTTTGCATGAGTGTTTATAACGAGCTTTTAAAAATTCCCTACGGAAAGCTTGTGACATATAAATATATAGCCGACAAATGCGGAAACAAAAAAGCTGCAAGAGCTGTGGGCAACGCAAACAACAAAAACCCGATTCCGATTATCATACCCTGTCACAGAGTAATAGGCAGCGATAGAACCCTTACAGGCTATGCCGGAGGATTGGATATAAAACGTTTTCTTATAGACCTTGAACACGCAGAATTATAACAGGTCATGTTCTTTATAGAAAAATCGGTAAAATCCCTAAAAAAAGATTCTACCGATTTTTTATTATCTATTTTTCATTTCAACATATTCCTTATGTTTTTCCACATTTTTGTATGCCGGTCTTATTATTTTTCCCGTATTTAATATATCCTCAAGCCTGTGAGCACTCCATCCGGAAATTCTTGCAATGGCAAAAATCGGCGTATACAACTCAAGAGGCAAATCAAGCATACTGTAAATAAATCCGCTGTAAAAATCCACATTTGCACTTACAGCTCTGTTTCGTTTATTGCTGAGCATCGCCGGAGCTATTCTTTCAACAGTTTCATACAGTGCAAGCTCTTCCAATCTTCCCTTTTCCTCAGCCAGCGGTTTTATAAGCTTTTTTAAAATCTTGGTTCTCGGATCGGAAATGGTATAAACAGCGTGTCCTATTCCGTATATCAGACCGCTTCGGTCAAATTCCTTTTTATCAAGTATACCCTGCAAATACTCCCTTACCTGTTTTTCATCCGTCCAATCCTTTACCTTTTGTTTCATATCGGCAAACATTTCAACCACTTTTTTATTTGCTCCGCCGTGGCGCGGTCCCTTAAGAGATCCCAAAGACGCAGCAATTGTGGAATATGTATCCGTTCCGGACGAGGAAACAACGTGCGTTGTAAAGGTTGAATTATTTCCTCCGCCATGCTCGGCATGAACAACCAACGATGCATCAAGTATTTTTGCTTCAAGCGGAGTGTAGGTTTTGTCTTCTCTCAATGTATACAAAATTGTTTCGGCAGTTGACAGTTCCTTAGGCGGTGTATGAATAAATAGGCTTTCACCGTACAAATAATGCTTGCATGCCTGATAACCGTAAACAGACAAAAGAGGAAATATTGAAATCATCTGTAAGCATTGTCTTAACACGTTTTCCACCGAAATATCATCGGGGTTTTCATCATACGAATACATCGTCAAAACGCTTCTTGCAAGAGTATTCATCATATCCTGTGACGGAGCTTTCATGATTATATCACGCACAAAGCTTGTAGGCAGAGATCTGTATTCCGACAAAACATTTCTGAAATCCTCAAGCTGTGATTTATTGGGAAGTTCACCGAACATTAAAAGATATGTCGTTTCTTCAAAACCGAATCTGTTATCCTTAAAAAATCCGTCAACCAATTTTTCAATATCTACACCATGATAATACAGCTTTCCCTCGCACGGGATAATTTCTCCGTCATCGATTGTATAGGATTTTACCTCTCCAATCTCTGTCAAACCGGTCAAAACGCCTTTTCCCTGTCTGTCTCTCAATCCTCTTTTAACATCATAAAGATTATAAAGATCGGGATTTATAACGCCGTTTTTTCTGCACTTGTCACTTAATTGGTTTATAATCGGTGTAAGTTCCGAAAATTTATTACTGTACATTGCTAACTTCCTCTCTGTTTTAAACGTATGCATCCGATTTAATATTATTAATCACTTAATCAATGCAAACATTCATATCCTTCGATGAATTACAGGACGCTGTCCCCTATTTAAATATTATACCATAAAATAAAATTTTTTACAACAAAAAATATGTTTAAATTTATTAACCGTACAATCTGTTTTTTATAGAAAATGACAGATTGAGCGCTAAACTATGCAAATTTACATATCTTCTTAACATTGTTTTTGCAAGAATTGTCTGTTCTAAAGCGACAATCGGATAATTTGGTTTCATTTTAAATGCAAGATTTTTAATTTCTTCTTGCATATCCACATTGCATATAAGTTTTTCATTTCCGTCCAAAATCATCATTATATCTCTTAAAAAGCTTTGCCAAAAATCAATAATTTTTTCGGCGTTATCCTTGTTGTCCTCCAAAAATTCACTTACCGTATATGCGGAAATTTTATGACGTGACAACAGCGGTATAAGCTTTTTAAAGCTTTCCGCTCTCAAATCATAATAATCGGGATCTGACAGGATTTTATCAACCTCTCCCGGTATTCCGTTTGAAAGAGATATAAGCAAATCGCTTTTATCGGCAGAATCGGGATACTTTTCATTGATATATTTTTTCATCCTTTCATTGCCCACAACCGGAAAATGTACAGAGGTGCATCTTGATAAAACCGTTTGGAGCAGTTGAGTTTCACTTGCGGCAAAAATAATAAAAACAACAAATTCCGGAGGCTCCTCAAGAATCTTTAAAAGGCAGTTTTGCGCCGCTTCATTTACAGTGCTTGCGTCATCAATAATATATACCTTTTTGGCAGATTCAAACGGCTTTATATAAGCGTCTGTAACTATTTCTCTCGCCTGTTCCACCGTTACCGATTTTTTATCGGTAGGTTTGATATAAATAATATCCGGATTTGTTCCGCATTTCGTGCCGATACAGGCATGGCACTCGTTGCATGGCTGTCTTGACTTTTCCGTGCAGCAAAGCGCCGCAGCAAAAAGCTTTGCCGCCATGTGCTTTCCCACACCCTCCGGTCCCACAAACAAATATGCGTGTCCGTTTTCGCCTTTTCTGACATTATATATCAAATCTTTCATTATATCATCATGAAAAATATCATACCCGTACATTATCGCGGTTCCTTTCCATACAACAAATACAAATTAACAAACATTATATACATTATTTTAATACATTTAACTTTTTTTTTCAAGTATTATTGCACAAATTTAATATTTATTATATAATATTATTGAAAAACACCTATGAAAAAGCAAGAATAGCAATAATTAAAGTATAAATTATATATTCTTAGTTTTAATATGTCAAATCGGAGGATTGTCGTGAAAGATAAGCAGCGCATTTCTTCCACGTTGTATTTGTGCCGCCGCATGGCGGCGGAATGGAGATTATTATGAAAGAAATATTAAAAACAGGATGCAGTGAACTGGGAATTTCAATTACTGATAAACAGACAGACGAGCTGTGCAGATACGCAAAGCTTTTGGTCGAATGGAATGAGAAAATGAACCTGACCGCAATAACAGATGATTTTTCTGTTGCTACAAAGCATTTTTTAGACAGCATAAGCACATTGGCAACAGGATACGTAACAGGCAAGACCATAGATGTAGGCTGCGGTGCCGGCTTTCCGGGGCTTGTTTTAAAAATCGTAAAGCCGGAAATACAGCTTACACTTCTCGATTCGTTAAATAAAAGAATAAATTTTTTAAACGAAGTTATTTCCGAGCTTGAAATTGGAGGTGTGGAAACCGTTCACGCCCGAGCTGAGGACGGAGCACGCCGAATGCGTGAAAAATTTGACACAGTTGTATCAAGAGCAGTTGCAAATATGACCGTTTTATCCGAGCTTTGTATTCCCTTTTTAAAGGTCGGAGGAAGCTTTCTTGCGTTAAAAGGTCCTCTTGCAAATGATGAGCTTAAGGACGCAGACCGCGCCATACACATACTGGGCGGTGAAGTTGAGGAGGTTAAAAGCGTTCACATTCCTCATACAGACCTGAATCATAAAATAATTATTGTAAAAAAAGTAAGACATACTCCGATGCAATATCCCAGAAAAGCAGGGATTGTGACAAAAAATCCTATCGACTCTTGTTACAATATAAAACAAATCAAAAAAAAGAAATAACATTAGCATTTACTGTCGAACGTTTTTTCTTCCATTTTTCAAAAAATATGGTATAATCATATTTGTAAGACAGATGATACCGATATATTATATTAGGCATTGCTCCCATTTATGCATATTTTAATAATCGGTACCCCTTCATTTAGTCTTATACCTTCCACCACACCGAGAGGCAGGCGGAGAAATATTAAAATTTTTTCCGCCTGCCAAATTACAAAAAGGACAGAGTATAAAGTTTGGAAAATACGACCTGTCAAGATCATTTTTTCAAACAGCTTTGTGAAAGGAGTCATGGTCACAATTATGTTAGAAGCACTAAAAAATGCACGAAGAAAATATAACGTTTATGATATACCGTTATCTTGTATAAAACCAAATCCAAGCCAGCCCAGAAAAATTTTTGAAACCTCCGCCTTGATGGAGCTTTCGGAATCCATAAAGGAATACGGCGTTCTTCAGCCTATAACCGTCAGAAAGGTGCGCTGCGGATATGAGCTTATTTCCGGCGAACGCAGGCTTCGGGCATCTCAGCTTGCCGGAATGCATACCATCCCCGCACTCATTATAAACGCTGACAAAGATAAATCCGCCATTTTGGCGCTCCTTGAAAATTTACAGCGTGAAGATTTGTCATTTTTCGAAATTGCCGAAGGCTATCAGCGTTTAATAAACGAACAGGGAATGACTCAGGAGGATATTGCAAAAAAGCTCGGAAAAAGCCAATCCACGATTGCAAATAAAATACGGCTTTTAAAGCTCTCCCCCATTGTAAAAAAAATAATAAGAGAATACTCTCTTACCGAGCGCCATGCAAGAACGCTTTTAAACCTTGACAGTGAAAAACAGCTGGAAGCGGTAAGAATAATTTGTGACAACAACCTTAATGTGAGGCAAAGTGAAGAATTGGTTTCGAAAATGCTCAAAGACAAGGTAAAAAAACACCAGACCATAAAAATTCCGGGTTTAAAGGATATGCGCCTTTTTACAAATACCGTTAAGCAAGCCGTTAATTTGATGCGCGAAAACGGTGTTGACGCAAATATGGAGCAAAATGATTTTGATTGGGGTATCGAATACATAATAAAAGTGATTAAGTAATGCTCACTGAATTATAAACGGTGCGGAATTTTTAATTTTTATCCGCACCGTCTTTTTATTGCATTAATAAATTTATTTCTTTAGCCTTTCCTTTAAATGTTCACTTCCGAATACCGCAGATTTAAAAAGCTCCTGCTCAATACGAAGCAACTGATTATATTTTGCAACTCGTTCCGTTCTTGAGGGCGCTCCGGTTTTAATCTGTCCCACATTTAATGCAACGGCAAGATCCGCTATTGTAGTATCCTCGGTTTCTCCGCTTCTGTGTGATAAAACAGCACTGTATCCGGCTTTATGAGCCATCTCAACGGCATCAAGTGCCTCTGTTAAGGTTCCTATCTGATTTACCTTAACCAAAATGGAATTGGCACAATTTTTGTCTATTCCCTTTCTTAATCTCTCGGGATTTGTTACGAAGAAATCATCTCCCACAAGCTGAACTCTTGAAGAAAGCCTTTCCGTAAGCTCTTTCCAGCCCTCCCAATCATCCTCGGCAAGACCGTCCTCAATTGATATAATAGGATATTTGTCAATCAGAGATTGCCAGTAATCTATCATTTCACTGCCGGTTCTTACAATCTGTGACTTTGTGGTTTTATAAGTTCCGTCACTCTGCATCCATTCGCTTGCAGCAGCGTCAAGAGCGATCATAAAATCTTTTTTTGTCTTATAGCCGGCATCTTCAATCGCAGTAACAATAATATCCAAGGCTTTTTCATCGGTAGATAAATTCGGTGCAAATCCGCCTTCATCACCTACAGCCGTTGTCAGTCCCATTTTCTTTAAAATATCCTTTAATGTATGAAACACCTCCGCACACATTCTCAATGCTTCACTGAAGCTGTCCGCACCCACAGGCATAATCATAAATTCCTGAATATCAACATTATTATCGGCATGAGCTCCGCCGTTTAAAATGTTCATCATAGGTACGGGGAGTCTGTGGGCGTTTACTCCTCCCACATAGGAATATAAGGGGAGTCCGACACATTCAGCGGCAGCCCTTGCGGCAGCCAAGGATACGCCCAAAATAGCATTTGCGCCCAAATTCCCTTTATTTGGAGTACCGTCCAAAGAGCAAAGCTTTTTATCGATTGCACGTTGGTCAAGTACATTCATTCCGATTACAGAATCGGCAATGCGATCATTAACGTTGTTGACGGCATTTTTTACCCCCTTTCCTCCGTAGCGCGACTTATCTCCGTCCCTTAATTCCACCGCTTCAAAAACGCCGGTAGATGCTCCCGACGGAACTATTGCTCTGCCCATATTATCCTCTGTGTAAACCTCAACCTCAACCGTCGGGTTACCTCTCGAATCAAGGACTTCCCTTGCAAAAACATCAGTAATTTCAATATAACTTTTCAAAACGTTTCCTCCTTAAAATCATTTCTTTAAGTAATGCTCACTGAATAAATGCGATTTTCAATCGCATTTAGAAAAATTATGACTGTTGTCAAAATTTTTCATGTAAAATCGAAGATTTTACACAGTTCGCATTGATAAAGTCTGCTGAAATAAATATTTTGGTAGCAAAATA
>JAXEIW010000186.1:0-6570 GCA_034101885.1 Clostridia bacterium
AATAATCTGATGGCTTTCACGCAGCTTGTAATGGATAGCATCCATAAAGATAAATGGGTAGTATTCTTCAAGAGGTCTGTTCTGCCATTCATTGACTTCCGGCAATATTTTTTCACTGATTTTGGATACAAGCTCAGATGATATATCAATACTATATAAATCCTTTATCTGTTCCTGAATATCACGAGTAGACATACCATGAGCATACAATGACAGAATCTTATCTTCTAATCCGTCTGCATTACGCTGATATTTATCAATGATCTTAGGCTCATATTCACCATTTCTATCGCGTGGAACAGTGATTTCGACTTCACCAAGCTGAGTTTTTAGTTTACGCTTAGTTGAGCCGTTTCTATAGTTCTTCTTTTCTTCGCCTGTTTCTGTACGTTCATGTTTGTCATAGCCGAGTTGCTCATCCATCTCGCACTGAAGCACTTCATTGAGTACATCAGCAAACATGGATTTAATACTTTCCATGATGTCAGCAGTGTTTGTGAATTTCTCACTTTTTACATATTCTTTGATAAGTTCTTTTGGTATTTTCATTGTCGAAAAACCTCCTTGATAAAAATTATTTCTACCATAATTTTCACCCAGGAGGTTCGTTTTTATACTATTTACACAACATTTTCCGCGCCGTCAAAAACTGATTTTTTTGACCTATTTTCCTTTATACTGAATATTTAACAGAATAACCAAAACACATAATACCAATAAAAAGAGCAGACAAATCAGCGAGTTAAAACCGCTCATTTGTCTGTTCATTATTTTTAATCCAGTGTTATAACATCGTCAGATTCAGAGTCATCAGTCTCACCACCGGAATTATCGGGAGCGATTGCATTTCCCGAATTGTCGGTATTGCCGGATGCTGATGCGTTATGAGTTTTTTGTGGTGTTGATATTATCTTGTCTGAATGTTTATCATCTGAAATAACATCACCATTATCATAATCATAATCAGAGCTTTCCAAAGTGTCGTCCTCCTGAATATCATGTTTACTTTCGGGAGTTTTTGTTTTTTCGGACTTTGGCGCTGCTGTTTGTTCATCAGACGGTTTTGTATTTTCAGACTTGCTTGTTCCGGAATCCGCTTGCGTATTCTTCGAAGAATTTTTTTCCGAGGACGTCAAAACCTTTTTCGTCCCCTTAATATCATCTATCGTAATATTTGTTGTAAGCTCAGATGCTTCATATCCGAAATTTTGAGTTATCAGCTGAGCCGTTTCATCAAGATCACATATAAAATACCAACCCTTGCTTGTTCTTTTCGAAGCGCCGGGCAAACTGAATGATGTCAATGCGTCCCCTGTAATACCGTTAAGATACTTTGAATATTTAACAATATCACCTGTTGAAAAGTTTGTTTTTATATTTTTCTTTAATTTTGAATATATGGACGGCAATTTTGCTATAAGCGAAAGATTGACTTTTTGATCAATTGCCGCTCTTACAAACTCCTGCTGTCTTTCAACTCTGCTTATATCACTTCCGTCTACAGTTCCGTTATTGGACTTTCTGTACCGCAAAAATTGCTGTACTTGATTTCCCGACAGTTTTTGAAGTCCCGGCTTTAAATGTATGTGCAAATCCTGTGCCGGATCATCGTAATTCATACCTTTTCCGTTTCCTTCAATGTCGGGTACATCAAATTCAATAGGTCCCAGAATATCGGCAAGCTCATCTATAGCCTTAAAGCTAAATTCCGCATAATAATGAATAGGTACGGAAGTAATGGCGGTAACAGCTTTTATACTTCCCATAGGTCCAATAAGATTATTGTCGGAATCGTGCATTGCATGAATTTCATTAATTTTTCTTACAACATTTCTGTCCGTTACCTTAATTTGCGTATCACGAGGTATTGACATTATGTTTGCCTTGTTTTCCTTAAAATTATATGACACAAGCATCATCGCATCGGTTCTTAAACCTTCATTATCAACACCTAACAATAATACGTTAAGCTTTCCTGCTTCCATATCCACCGGTATAAGTGCACCTTCGTCATCACTGTTGCCCCATCCCATACCCATTGCCGCAAGAAATATAACTATTGCAGCCAATATAATAAACAGTATAAAATTTCTTATTTTCTTTTTTCTTGACTTTTTGGTTTTCTTTTTCTTTCCTTTTTTTATACCCGAATCAACAACAGTTGCATTTATATATCTTCGCTCGTCGGCGGAAGGTCTCACGCTTTCGGGTACGTTAATATCTTCATATTTTGATTGTTTCTTTTGATTTGCGGAATTTCTTCCTCTCGCTCTTTTCAATGTTCATACCTCGTTTAAATTATTCGTTTGGTTTCGGTCTTTTGCTTTTTCCCGAACTGTCTGTCTCACTGATGTTTGACGGTGTATTTGAAGGAGATGCGGGTGCGGGAGTCCTTGCGACATTACCGTATTCGCTCGGATCCTTTACATCCTTAAGGGTATCTCCTTGTGAAGCGTCAATTATTGTTCCGGGTTTTGTTCCGAAAGAAGGCGCGGCCGACTGTACCGGAGCTGTTGTATTAGTTTCTGACGGTACTTCCTCCGTCTTTTGCGGCTCATCTGTTTTTTCGGTATTTTCCGTAGACTGCGTCGGCTTTGAAGAAGTCTTTGGTGATTCACTTGTTTTTGTGCCCGATGTCGGTTTGGCTGTTGATTTAGATGTTGCCTTTGCGCTTTGCTTAGGCTTTGTCGTGGTATTTGACGTGGCTTTTGCTGAAGGTGAAGCTTTTTCCGAAGCTGTGTCTGACGGAGAATTTTCATTTTCCGCAGCTGTAAATGTCAGATATTCTCCCGGCTTTTTGTATGTTATTTTTTCCGCATCATACCCAAAGGTTGTTTCAATAAGATTTTTCAGCTCGTTCATGTCGGCAAGCCAGTATGATGCAGAATATTCGCTTCCGCTGTATTCTCCCGGAAGACTGTAGGTAACTATATCTTCCATTCTTAAATCAAGAAGTGTGGGAGCATATTTTGTTATATCGGATACTGAAAAATTAGTCTTAACATTCTTAGATACCGTTTTATAGAGATCGGGAAGCTTTGTTACTATACTTGCGTTCATCTTCTGCTCGGCAAGTGCTTTGATGAAATCCTGCTGTACCTCTACTCTTTTTATATCGCCTTGCGGATACTGTCTGAAACGCACCAGTTGTTCTGCCTTGTCTCCGTCAAGCAGCTGGTATCCGCTTGTAAGATGAATATACAAATCCTGAACGGGATCCTCATAATTCATGTTTTGAGGAACATTATAGTATACGCCGCCCAAGGCGTCTATCGTTTCTCTGAAGGCCGAAAAACTAAATTCAACATAATAGTTGATAGGTATTCCGGTAAGTCTTGTAACTGCTTCGATAGAACCTTGAGGTCCTGCAATTTTTCCGTTTTTTGTTATTGCATGAGCTGCATTTATTTTTTGATATTTTGTTCCCACATACATTCTCGTATCTCTCGGAATGGACAAAATATTCATTTTGTGGTCATCGGTATCGTATGACGCAACCATTATGGTGTCGGTTCTCAAGCCTTCATTGTCAACACCTAAAATTAAAACGTTTATCTTTCCCGTAACCTCATCAACAGGTTCGGTATATGTTTCATCGGAATTATCAAGAGGAGATTTATCAAAAAATCCGCTCAATCCGAATGCTAAAAATGAAAAACAGATAAACACAACAAGAGAAATAGAAAAAATCAAGGCAAACTTTTTCTTTCCCTCTAATTTTTTTCTTTTTGCCTTGGGGTTATTTTCTTCAAGAGGAATACTCTCATCTGAAATGTCAGAAGAATTAATTTCTTCCTCTATGTTCGTATTATCAATAACTTCCTGAGTATTTTCTTCCTCGCCGGTCGGTGTGACTTCCTCTTCCGATACGGTATTATTTGTTTGTGCTTCTTCGGGATTTTCAGAATTATTTCCCTGTGCCGAAAGAATTTCACCGGTATCTTCCACAGCGTCGTTTTCCATTACTTTTCCATAGTATTTCAATTGGAAGTCTTTTTTCTCATCTTCATTTATTTTATATTTATTGTCATCTAAATCATTTATTATGTTTCTGTCAGATTTATTATCGATTTGTCGTCTTTTTGAAACTGTACTTCTCGAAAAATTTCCTTTTCTGGCTCTTTTCACAATATTAATCCTCCATTCATCTGCCATGCGGCAATACAAAATCCGTAACGCTAAAGAGAAGCAGGTATCTTTTTTTCATGAATACAGTTGTATTTGTGTGCGCATTTAGTCCTGACGAAAGGGAAGTAAGATACATTGCTTATTTTTATCGTTACATGATTTTTTATATTTTATCATCTTATTATATCACTTTATATCGGCTTATGTCAATACAATTTAAAAAGTTTACAAATAAAGCATGACAAACGTTATTCTGAAAAGACAATTTTGTTATATACATGAGCAATAAAATATGATAAAATATTGTTACAATTTTTAGAAGGAAGATGATAAAATGTTGTACACGGACAAAGAATCACTGAAAAATACAATGCGGAAAATCGGATTTGGCAGGGTATACCCGGTATTGAGGTTACAAAGGGCGGAAGAATATTTTTGACTTTTTATTCGGGTGAGAAGTGTGAGGAAACCCGTCTTTAGAAGTTAACACCGGAATTTTCAGACAGAGTCATAATAATCTCCATTCCGCCGCCACGCGGCGGCACAAATATGAAAACTCTACTATTAAAACAAGTCCGTAAATTGATTTTCTCATATCTACATTCGCAGATGAAATAAATATCTTATTCGGGAGTGTCAGTATCATTTGACGCTTACTATTCAGTGAGCATTATTTAATGACTGCTGAACAATTATGAAACGCAGCCGCACAGCGGCTTACAAGCGTTTCAGAATTGTTTTGGTACAAGGATTTTGTGCATTTTTGCAAAAAATCCTTGCACCATGAATAAATATTTTGCTACCAAAATATTTAATTCAGCAGACTTTATCAATGCGAACTGTGTAAAATCTTTGATTTTACACGAAAAATTTTGACAATAGTCATAATTTTTCTAAATGCGATTGAAAATCGCATTTATTCAGTGAGCATTATTTATACAATAAAGTTACCGAAGTAAAACCCCGTTTGAATTTTCAAACGGGGTTTTATCGTCAAGCGTTACCGTCCGGCATACTGTTTATTTGTTTGATTCAATAAACCGCTGTAGAATTGCCGCAACCTCTGCTCTTGTTGCATTATCAAGCGGATTAATTGTGCTTTCTGTTTTTCCCTTCATCAAACCACTTCCAACAACATACTGCATAGCGGAAACTGCATATTCGGAAATTTCTTTATAATCGGTGTAGGAAAGAATATTTGTGTTTTCGCCAACCGATATATCATATCCTTTATACTGTGCGTATCTATACATAATTGTTGCTATCTGCTCACGATTGATGTTTTCATCGGGCGCAAATTTGTTTTCCGTAACACCGTTTACGATACCGTTCTGCTGTGCCCATATAACCGCACTTGTGTAATATGCGTTTGTGTCAACATCACTAAACGGAATGCTCTTGTTTACGGCAGGCTCACCCTCCGCACGGTAAATCACCGTTACAAGCATTGCTCGTGTGAGAGGTTCATTCGGTGCAAAGTTGGTATTTGTCGTACCGCACATTAATCCGTTTTCATTTGCGAATTTAACATTGCCGTAGAACCAGTCATTCTCGGAAACATCAGTAAATAGATTTTCCCATTCCGGATCAGTAGGCTCTGTCGGCTCAACCGGCTCAGTCGGTTTATCGGGCTCTGTTTCTTTTTCCGTCCACTTTGCATAAAGAGTAAAGCTCTTTGTTACCTTTGCCGAGAAGTCATAAGAAGTCTTAAGCTCCTTATCGGAATACCAACCGTCAAATGTGTAACCGTCCTTTGTCGGAGCTGTCGGCTCTGCAACAGCAGTATTTCTTGTTACCGTTTTGCTTGACACCTTGCTTCCGCCGTTGGTTTCAAATTTCACAGTATAACGGGTTGTTCCGCCGCCACCGCCGCCGCTGCCACCGTTGTAGCTCCAGTGGGCGTAAATTGTGGCGTCCTCGGTGAACACGGTCTCCGTTGTGACCATTATTCCGCCCTCTGCCGCCGTGTACCAGCCATCGAAGCGGTATCTGCCGCTGCGGGTGGGTGTGGGAAGATTGGTCAGTCTGCCGAAAATATCCGTGATGGCACCGGTCGGATCAACCACACCGCCGTTGGGGTCGAAGGTGACGCAGGTGGGCTCCGTGATTTCCACATAGGTGTGGGTGTCGCTGTATACATACTTGCTGTCGTCAGAGGTGGTGAACTCATCGGTATCCGCTGTGCGCCACCAATAATTTGCGGGCAGAGCCGGGGCTGCGTTCAGGGCAATGTGTGTTTCTGATGTGGCCTTTGTCTCGGCAATGACATGTCCGCCGTTGACAGTGATACCGCCGTTGGCGCAGATACCAAAGCTGTATGGCGCCGTGCCACCGGTGGCGGTGATGGTGCCGCCGGATATCTCTACACCGGATTGGGGAGAAAATATGCCACAACTGCCTGCCAATTCACTGCCTATTGCCTCGTCTGTTGCCGCTCCACCG
>JAXEIW010000187.1:0-6711 GCA_034101885.1 Clostridia bacterium
TTTTTGCTGATTCAAAAGATTATATATTGTATAGGAGGAGTTTATATCAAGACCTCTTACGGGATATGCAGCCATCAGAACCGATGGAGAAGACGCTATTTCGCGTCCCACAAGAATCTTCTGAACATTTCCCCCCGACAATCTTCTGACAGGTGTGTTTGCACTCGGTGTAACCACTTCAAGCTGTTCTATAATTTCATCGGCAAGATTTTTTGGAGCTTTTCGCTCAAGGAAGAATGATTTACCCTTGCGGTAGCTTCTGAGCATCATATTATCAACTATGTCCATGTTGCCGACAAGTCCCATGCCCAGTCTGTCCTCGGGAACAAAGGATAAACGAACGCCCAGTTCTCTTATTTCCAAAGGTGTTTTATCGCGAAGATTTTCACTTTCTCCCGTTTTGGGATTTTCATAAACAATTCTTCCGCTGTCCAAATGCTGAAGACCTGCAATAGCTTCCAAAAGCTCTCGCTGCCCGCTTCCGGCAATTCCGGCAATTCCCAAAATTTCTCCCGATTTTACATTAAAGGAAACATCGTTTAACAGTGTTACTCCTTCACGGTTAATGCAGTTTATATGCTCAACCTTTAATCTGTCTACCGAATTTTTCGGCTCGCTTCTTTCGATGTTAAGAGAAATTTTCTTTCCTACCATCATTTCGGTAAGCTTTGTTTCGTTTGTTTCAAAAGTGTTTACGGTACCGATGTATTCTCCCTTTCTCAAAACGGCAACTCTGTCCGACAGGGATAAAACCTCATGGAGTTTATGGGTTATTATTATAATTGCTTTTCCGTCGTCACGCATACGGCGAAGTATTTTAAAGAGCTTTCTGGTTTCCTGAGGAGTTAAAACCGCTGTAGGCTCATCAAGTATAAGAATATCCGCTCCGCGGTATAAAACTCTTATAATTTCAACCGTTTGCTTTTCCGAAACCGACATCTCATAAATCTTTTTCATCGGATCAATGGCAAAACCGTATTTTTCTCCTATCTCTTTCACTTTTTTTGCAGCGGTTTTTATGTCGAATTTTTTCTCGTCCTCAAGACCGAGAATTATATTTTCCGCTGCCGTAAAAATGTCAACAAGCTTAAAATGCTGATGTATCATTCCGATTTTGTATTTAAATGCGTCCTTTGGCGAAGCTATAACAACTTCCTCGCCGTTTACAAATATTTGTCCCTCATCCGGGAAGTATATTCCCGAAATCATATTCATAAGAGTTGTTTTTCCGCTTCCGTTCTCACCGAGAACAGACAAAATCTCGCCCTTATAAACAGTCAGACAAACATTCTTATTTGCAACAACACTGCCAAAGCTTTTTGAAATATTTTTCAGTTCAATAGCCGCTTTTGTCTCCACCGTTAACCCCTCCTGTGAAAATTAATATATTTCCTTTAAATTTTCTTGCATTTTTGGGAAATAAGATCCAAGAAAATCCCATTTCCCAAAAAAGCAAGCAAAAGTCAGGAACATTTTGTTTCTGACTTTTGAAAAAATCTTAACAAGATTTAAATATGCTTACTTTTTAATATTATAGAATTGATTTAGATTAACAAAAGTATGAATCAAAATTATTTTGTTGTGATACCGTCAATATCCAAATCAAAATACGGAGCTGAACGCATTTCCGATTCATGGAAATATCCGTCGGAAACAACCTGTGTATCAGGTGTGAAAGCTGCATCCGAATCAACGTCAGCCATATATTCCGTAATTGTTTCACCGTTTACGGTAAATGTTGAAGTGTCAAATACTTTGATTTCGCCCGAAATCAATTTCTCTTTAACTTCATCAAGCTTAGCCTGTGTTCCTTCTGCGGCAACAGCATCGTTCAAACCGAGAATTTGTACAACGTCATCCTCAAGTCCGCCACAGAAATCCTGTGTTATCTGTGTGCCGTCCATTGTAGCTTTGATGATGTGTTCAAAGTATGGCTCCCAGTTGATCTTTGAAGAAATCAAAGCAGTATTCGGACCCCATGATCTTGTGTCAAGGTTATAAGCAACGTTCGGAACGCCTGCTTCTTCACAAGCCTTAGGAGCTCCTTCAGAGTCAGCGTGTTGACTGATAAGAACGCATCCGCCCGCAATCAAAGCGTTAGCTGTTTCTTTTTCCGCAGCAATATCAAACCAAGAGTTTGTGTATTTAACATCCATGGTAACTTCCGGGCAAACAGAACGTGCGCCTAAGAAGAATGATGTCAAACCGGATTTAACTTCTGCATACGGATATGCACCTACATAACCCATCTTCGGTTCTGTAATTTCACCGGCTGCAAGCATTTCGTTAAGCTTCAGACCTGCTGCAACACCTGCCAGATAACGTCCTTCGTAAATTGATGCAAAAGCATTAAAATAGTTTGGCAGATTTTCTGTATGTGCCTTTGTACCGGTAGCGTGACAGAAATTAACATCTGTAAATTCCTTTGCTGCCTGAATCATAAAATCTTCATGACCAAAGCTGTCTGCAAATACCAAATCGCAGCCTGCATCTGCCAATTCGGCAGCAGCATTGTAACATTCTTCGCCTTCCGGAATGTTTGTTTTAAACATAACCTGTTCATCTGTTAATCCCAGCTTTTCGGCAGCTGCACTTGCCGCATCCATGAAATTCTTATCATATGTTGAATTTTCATCATGCAGGAAAATGAAACCTACCTTAAAATCGGAATTTGATGCACTTTCCTCGGGTTTTTCTTCACCTTTGTTTCCGCATGCTGTAACCGAAAGTAACATTCCGGCAGCACAAAGCAATGCAAGTAATTTTTTCATTACCGTTTCCTCCTCGCCTCTTGGGCAAAATTTAAAATTATTTATGTAAATAAAATTTACATCAAAGCTTATAAATATAACATAAAATATGTTTATATTTAAAATTGTTTTAAAAATTTCTTAAAAACAAAATACCGCCGTCACATATCACAAAGCAGTTTTCAAACCGGGCAGCCGTTAATTTACATAAAATGCCCCTTGTACCGTCTTTAAACAAATATATACCGGCAAGTATCAATACAGAAAGAGTATATCACAGTTTTTTTTTAAAGTCAAACAAAATATTACCTTACCCATCATTTTTAGACAATAAAAACAAAATTTACATATATTTTACATAAATTTTAGTTTCTGAATACAATTCCGCCCTCCGGGCTCATTTCATCTATAATAGCAAGGGACTCTACCCTAATTCCTCTGTTTCTGATCTCCTTGCCGCCAATCTGAAAGCCCTTTTCGATAACAATACCGGCTCCCTGCAAGGTTGCTCCCGATTGTTCTATAAGATCCGCAAGCCCCAGCAAAGCGCATCCGTTTGCCAAAAAGTCATCAATAATAAGAATTTTATCCGTAGGCTTCAGAAAATCCTTTGACACTATTACGTCATATATTCTTCCGTGTGTAAAGGACTGTACTTTTGTTTTATATACATCTCCGGCAATATTTTTTGTCTGAGTCTTTTTTGCAAAAACCACAGGCACATCAAAATATTGAGCGGCAATGCAGGCAATGCCGATTCCCGACGCCTCGACGGTAAGAATTTTGTTTATTTCAACATCCGAAAAAAGCCTTTTAAACTCCTTGCCTATTTCGTTAAAAAGCTTAATGTCCATTTGATGGTTCAAAAAGCTGTCCACCTTTAAAACATTACCTTCGCGGACAATTCCATCCTTTATAATTCTTTCCTTTAAAAGTTCCATTTTCATTCCTCCGCACCGTCAAATTCTTTAAATTATCTGTTTATTTATATAATATTATATTATCAATTTTTTTTCAACACAGTTGTTAATTTTTCGTCATAAAATCTAATTTTTTTATTCTTTGCATTTATGAATTTGTTATATATATCGGTATAAAGTAATAAGTAAGAATTAAAAAAAATAACAGATGCTGTTTATTTCTTATAAATTATTTTTATCTGTATTAAGATAAATAGTACAGCTCTGTTACAAAAGTAAACAAACTTTTAATAATATATTTCATTTAGATTATAACGGTTGACTTTTTTTGTATAATCAAATATACTTTACTTATGAAGGGGATTCCGAATATATTTCGGTATAAATAAATACAGAAAGGAAGATTATTATGAAAAAATTAATATCATCAACGCTGACAGCAGCAATGATTATGACACAGTTATTTACTTTAACCACATATGCGGAAGACACAAAAATACTCTTTAATGCAACAATTAAAGACGCCACCTATACAATCGACAATTCAAACAAGCTGTCGATAGATTACAAAGGTGAGATACCCGCACTTACATCGGTAAATTCTTTATATACATACGCCGATTTTTCAACCGTTGAATTTTCGGAAAACGTAACCGGTATTCCCGCAAACGCACTTGAAGGCTGCGATAAAATAATTGAAATAAAGATTCCCGACTCGGTAACAATCATCGGAGATAAGGCATTTGCCGGTACGAAAATAACAAACATGACACTGGGTAAATCCGTTACAAGCGTCGGAAATGGGGCGTTTCTCGACTGTACCGATATGACATTGCTTACGGTTGAATCCTCCGATACGGCATTTGGCGCTCATTCGGCAGGTTTTAATTACAATAAAGAAAACAACGAATACAATGTTAATGAAGAATTTACACTGACTGCTCCGAAAGATTCTAAAGCGGCAGCATATGCTGTTGAAAACAAAATAAAATATGAAGAGCTTATTAATGCAGAAATACAGAACGAAACAACGCTTGAAATAGAGTATGATCTTGACGACGGCACCGCTTCCGCGGAAATGCCAAAAACACACACTGTAGGCAAAACGACCGAACTGCCCACTCCCATTAAGGAAGGTTATGCTTTTCATTATTGGCTTATCGACACAAACGGTGACGGAAATGTTGACACAAGAGCCGAAAATATTCCGGAACAAATAAATTTCACCGGAAAAATAAAAGTAAAGGCTGTATGGGCAAAAGAGTATAACATTACATATGTTTTAAACGGCGGAAAAGAATATGACGGAGTTAAAAAATATTCTGCCGCATCCGAAAATATTAAATTAGGAAAAGCCGAACGCGACGGATATACTTTTCTCGGATGGTATATTGACAATAACAACGATGAAATAGGTGACGTAAAAATAGAAACAATCTCAGCTTCAGCGAGCAAGGACTATAAGTTGTATGCTATGTGGGAGGCTGCGCACAAAATCGACTATGTATTAAACGGCGGAACAAATTATGAGGGTGCTCCAACTCAGTTTTCTAAAAATTCCGAAACAATAGTTTTGGGAACTCCCACAAAACAAAACGCAATTTTTGAAGGCTGGTATATTTCAAACGCCTCGGGTGAAAAGACTTCGGAAAAAGTAACTTCCGTTAATACTTCAATTGAGCGTGATATCACGTTATTTGCAGAATGGTCAGAGGCCTATATCATAACATATGTTTTAAACGGCGGTACAAATAATTCGAAGAATCCGACATCATATACCTCTGATACAGAAACAATAAAACTGCAAGATCCTACTCGTGAAGGTATGAGATTTTACAAATGGTATTCAGACAGCACATACACAAAGGTTATTACAGAAATTCCTAAGGGTTCTTCCGGCAACATAACCTTGTATGCTACATGGAGCAGAACCTCGTCCGGCACTCTCGGCGGAGCAAAATACAGAGTAACTTTTGACTCCAATGGCGGCAGTGAGGTTAACTCTCAGGTTATTTCGATTAACGGAAAAGCTTCAAAACCTGAAAATCCCACAAGAAGCGGATACAAATTCGCAGGCTGGTATACCGACAGTCAATTGACAGAGGAATATGATTTCAGCAATAAAGTTACAAAATCTTTCGTTCTCTATGCCAAATGGACAAAAACAGGCGAGAACACCGATGACGATACGGACATTAAAGATAATACCGGCTATAAAAATATTATTATTCTTACAATAGGCTCAAAAACAGCCGATTTAAACGGCAAACAGGTCGAAAATGATGTAGCTCCCATTATCAAAAACGACAGAACCATGATGCCTATAAGATTTATAACCGAAAAAGTCGGAGCAGAAATCGAATGGAACGAAAAACTCAGAAGCGTAACAATTACAGACGATAAGAGAACAATCGTAATTCATATCGATTCTGATGTGGCTTATATTAACGGAGAAGTAAAAACTCTCGATTCGCCGGCATTTATAAGCAATGACCGTACCTATATACCGGTCAGATTTGTTGCGGAGGCTCTTGACTGTGATGTAGACTGGACAGAGGGTTCAAGAACCGTTACCATAAAAAAATAAAAACAGTTTAAATATTTTACTTTTAAATGATTTGATTTATTAATGAATTATCCCCCGGATTCCGGGGGATTTTTTTCTAAAAAATTAAATCATTATTTATTTCAGCAGTCTTCATCAATGCGAACTGTGTAAAATCTTTGATTTTACACGAAAAATTTTGACAATAGTCATAATTTTTCTAAATGCGATTGAAAATCGCATTTATTCAGTGAGCATTATTAAATTTACAATTTTATCTTTCTCAATCCTTGAATATCCACCAATTACCAACATAATAAAAAAATAAAAACAAAACATAATAAAGACAAGGTCGAAAGGAGACTAACTATTAAAAGTCAATAGTTTTTCAGAAAAAAGTTAAAAGAATTTTTTAAAATAAATGATTGCATGGCAAACAGACTTTTTAAAATGGATTTTTTAAAAAGTCTAAAGTATATGTTTTAGGAGTTAGTCA
>JAXEIW010000188.1:0-13243 GCA_034101885.1 Clostridia bacterium
AAATTTTTCATGTAAAATTAAAGATTTTACACGGTTCGCATTGATAAAGTCTGCTGAAATAAATATTTGGGGAACAAAATATTTATTCATGGTGCAAGGTTTTTTGCAAAAACGCACAAAACCCTTGCACCCACACAATTCTGAAACGCTTGTAACGCTATGTGGCTACGTTTCATAATTGTTCAGCAGTCATTAAAATAGTTTTTAGTCATAACGACAAAATTTCTTTAAACCTATTGACATATTTTAAAGTTTTAAGTATAATAATATAAACAACAGGCAACAGGTGTGTCTGTTAAAGCGTAGATGTGTGTCGGCGTGCCGATATGCGTTGGCATACGGAGCTTTCGGGAGGGGTTTGTGTAGTGTAACCTCAAATCGGCGTAGGCTTAATGCCGAAAAAAAATGCACTAAAAGCCGTTCTGCTTTCTTGGTGGAACGGCTTTTACTTATGTGAAAGGATATTTTACAATGGCAAACAAATTACAAAGGTGTGCATTGGCTTTCCAAAAGCTGATCGATACACAATATGAAATCATTATTGGCAGAAAAGGTCAAATTTCAAAAATTATACTTAATTTTTCTGAAACAGAGTTTGTGCATTTAGCCGGACTTCATAAGCTCGTTGACAACGAATTTTTTCGTACTGCTTCAAGGAAAAAAGTGTTTGATTACGCATTAGACGGAAAGATAGCTTATGACGCTTTAACTAAAAGTGAAAATTTTGATTTTGTAAAAGAGCGAATTGAGTATTTTGAATTTTTGGAAAATATGCTTGACAGCAATGAGATTATTTTTAAGTACAATTCAAAGAAGCAAGTATTTTCACTCATTCAAGCGGATTATCTGCTTCAATCTGCGCATAACAGCAGAGATATATACATATTCCTTGACAGACTTGAAAATTCTGATTTTCATTTCTGTCGTTCTTTCTTCCCAAAAGGTGATAAGGATTATACCGCCGGACAAGCAAAATACACTCTGCTCTATAAAAAGAAAACAAATAAAATTACAGGCGAATCCGAAATTCAGTATGATAAATTATCCAATAAATAATTTAATTATGGCAAAATCGCCTTAATTTAGAAGTTTCACGCGCCCAAAATAAAGAGAAAAAATTTCTCTTTACCCTTATTAATTTTCAAAAAATGCCGCAGCAATTGCTCCCGGTCCCACATGAGTACCAATCACGCTGCCAAGCAATGTGGAATGAAGCTCTTCTATTTTACCTTTCCAAACGGCTTCACTGTCGGCTATATATTTATTAAGCATCTTGTCACTCAATCCGGTATATCCCAAAAGAACCGGCTTTGAAAAGTCAACACCCCCGCATGAGGATATTTCCTCATTCAAAAGATTATTGCCGCGCTTTGAACCTCTTGCCTTTCCCAAAACCTTAATCTCACCGTCTTTTAATGAAATTACAGGCTTTATGGAAAAAATATCTCCGGCAAGTGCGGCTGTTTTTGAAATTCTGCCGCCTCTTTTTAAATATTCAAGAGTATCAAGCAAAGCAATAATACATATTTTTTTCTTTTCGCTGTTAAGAATATCGGCAATTTCCTTTGCAGACCGTCCCTCATCAATAAGCTGCAACGCTCTTTCGGCAAGTATTCCGCCTCCGATTGCGGTTGTTTCGCTGTCAACAACAAAAATTCTGTCGGAATAATCGGCAGCAGCGGTACAGGCACTTTGATATGTGCCCGAAAGAGTTGATGCAATGGTAATAATAACCGCGCTGTCGCCGTTTTTCACTATTTCTTCAATTTCTTCCGAAAAAGCAAAGGGAGGTGCCTGGGAGGTAGTGGGAAGAGTATCACCCTCAATTAATTTTTCATAAAATTCCTCGCGGGTAATGGTCACTCCGTCAATGTATTCGGTATCTCCGAAGGTTACCGTAAGAGGAATAATCGTCAATCTGCTTTTTGTTTCCTCCGTCATGTCAAAAGTTGAATCCACAATTATTTTAGTTTCCATAATTCATATTACCTATTTTTCTGAATTTTTCGTATCTTTGAGATAATAATTCCTCTGTAGACAATTTTTGCTTATTATCTATCTCTGTGATTAAAAAATCCTTTAAAGAATCACTTATTTCTTCATTGGTTCTTTTTTTCTCATCAATGATTTTTTCTATAATACCGAAATTGTATAAATCCGCTGCCGTAAGCTTAAGCGCATTTGCGGCGTCCTCTGCCTTTGCGGAATCCTTCCACAAAATACTTGCACAGCCTTCGGGAGAAATTACCGAATATACGGCATTTTCAAGCATAACGGCAGTATTGCACACACCAAGGGCAAGAGCGCCTCCGCTTCCGCCTTCACCTACAACAACCGAAATAATCGGTACTTTTAGATCCATCATTTCATAAAGGTTTTCGGCAATTGCCTCTCCCTGTCCGCGTTCTTCGGCACTTACTCCGCAATAGGCTCCCGAGCTGCCGATAAAGCAAATAACAGGTCTTGAGAACTTTTCTGCCTGCTTCATAAGTCTTAACGCTTTTCTGTATCCCTCCGGTGTCGGGCAGCCGAAATTTCTTTTAATTCTCTCCTCGATGGTTTTGCCTCTTTCCATAGCAATAACGGTTACCGGCTTATTTACAAGCATTCCTATTCCGCCGATAACAGCACTGTCATCACCATATCTTCTGTCTCCGTGCAGTTCGATAAAATTTTCAAACATACGACTTACATAATATCCACCCATCGGTCTTTTACCGTCACGAGCCGCCAGAACTCTTGTATAGGCATTTGTTTCCTGCGAATTAATCATATAACTACCACCTTTCCGTTATACGGCATTATGCATTTTCAAGAGTCTTCCTATTGTAAACGGAAGTCTTTCTCTTTCTTCAATCATATCAACAAATCCGTGTTCAAGCTGAAATTCCGAACGCTGAAATCCTTCGGGAAGCTTTTCGCCCGTTGTCTGCTGAATTACTCTCTGTCCCGCAAATCCTATAAGAGCTTTCGGCTCTGCAATAATTATATCTCCGAGCATGGCAAAGCTTGCGGTTACACCGCCGGTTGTAGGATCTGTCAACACCGATATGTAAAGATTTCCCTCATCGCTGTGCTTTCTTACCGCACCGCTTACCTTGGCCATTTGCATAAGGGAAAATATTCCCTCCTGCATTCTTGCTCCGCCCGATGTCACAAAACCCACAACAGGAAGTTTTTTTGATTTTGCATACTCAAAAAGTCTTGTAATCTTTTCGCCCACAACAGTTCCCATACTTCCCATCATAAATGCTGAATCCATAACAAACAAGGCAGTTTTGCTTCCCTGAATACGACATGTTCCGCAGACAACCGCCTCATTTAATTGGCTTGCTTTTTCCGCCTTGCTGAGCTTGTCATCATAATCCGGAAAATCTATAATATTTTTGCTTTTCATTGATTTATCAAGTTCCGAAAATGTTTTGTCATCCGCAATTTGATCAATTCTTTCACGAGCACCCATTCTCATATACGCTTTACAGTTAGGACAAATCATTTTATTTTCCAGTAATTCTTTATAATCGGTTTCGGTATTGCAATTTTTGCACATACGTTTTTCCGTCTTACCGGCAAATTTAAAAATATTACCGAACATCACAAAACCCCCTGTTTCAATTTTTATCGGTAACCGCAAACGAAAACTCGGCACTTACGCAAACCTTTCCGTTCACAAATCCGGTGCCTTTTGCAAAATAAAACGGTTCTCTGATTTTTGTTATTTCACATTTTGTTTCAAATATATCTCCCGGCTTTACCGGATTTTTAAATTTAACATTGTTAAGTCCGGTGAAAAACGGCAGCTTGTTTTCCTGCAATGCATCCTTTAAACACACACATACAGACTGCGCAAGTATTTCGCAGAGAATAACTCCCGGAACAATGGGATTACCGGGGAAATGCCCCTTTAAAAACCATTCGTCACCGATTATTTTCTTTTTCCCGTATGCAATACCGTCCTTCAGCTCTGCCTCATCAATAAGAAGCATATTATCACGATGAGGAAGAATATTTTTTATTTCTTCTATATTCATATCTGCCTCCGATTAAATTCTTCCGAAAGCCACACAGGCATTGTGTCCTCCAAAGCCGAGAGATACCGACATTGTCAAATCAAGCTCCGTTTTATCCGCAGTGTTCGGCGTATAATTAAGGTCACATTCTTCATCCTTTTCCTTGTAGCCGATTGTGGGAGGAACGATATTGTCACAAAGTGCCAGAACAGAAGCTATAGCTTCAACCGCACCTGCCGCTCCCAGCATATGCCCCGTCATTGATTTTGTGGAGCTTATATGTACATTGTATGCGTCATCTCCGAATACATTTTTTATTGCTCTTGTTTCGGTTTTGTCGTTCATTGGTGTACTTGTTCCGTGCGCATTAATGTATATTTTCCCTGCGTCAAAGCTTCCTGCCTCTTTATAGCACTCGGAAATTGCTTTTGCGGAAGCAACTGCGTTTTCATCGGGTGCAGTTACATGATATGCGTCACAGGTGCTTCCGTAACCCTTCACTTCCGCATATATCTTTGCATTTCTTTTTACCGCGTGTTCATATTCCTCTAAAATCAAAGCTCCGGCTCCCTCACCCATTACAAAGCCGCATCTTCTTTTATCGAAAGGAATTGATGCCGCTGTCTTGTCATCACTTTCGCAAAGTGCCATACAATTTGAGAAACCTGCTACCGCAAGAGGAGAAATAGATGCTTCAACACCGCCTGCGATTATCGCATCGGCATATCCGTGCTTTATTGCACGATAGGCTTCACCTATTGAGGAAGTACCTGTCGCACAAGCTGTAGATATAGATATACACGGTCCCTTTGCTCCGAATTTAATTGCAATATTACCTGCCGCAATATTCGAAATCATTTTAGGTATGAAAAGCGGTGATACCCTTTGCGGTCCTCTGTTCAGCAAATTGTTATGCTCCGAAACAAAGGTATCAAATCCCCCTATTCCCGAACCGTAATAAACCCCGAAACGATCACTGTCAATATTTCCCTCAATGCCGCTGTCGGTCATTGCCTGAGATGCCGCAGCAATGGCAAACTGAACAAATCTGTCCGTTTTTCTTATTTCCGACTTATCCATATAAAGCCCCGGCTCAAAGCCCTTTACTTCGGCTGCAAGCTTTGCACGATAATCGGTTGTATCAAATTTTGTTATAAAATCTATTCCGCATTTTCCGTTTTTCAGGCTATCCCAAAAACTTTTAACATCATTTCCTACAGGTGTAATTGCTCCAAGTCCTGTAATAACTACTCTATTCAATATTTGATCCTCCATTCTGCCGTATTGCGGCAAAAATTATAACGCTTATCCTCCACGCTTTTTATAACGTGAGGAATTAAAAAGAAGCAGATTGTGTACTTCAAATCCCGATAAAGGGTAAGGTGCGCCGCTTCTCTTCCACGTCTTTTATAACGTGAGGAATAAGCAAGCAGATTGCCCTTTTGAGGGATGCAGTCGTACTAAATGTACTTCAAATCCCGATAAAGGGTAAGATGCGCCGCTCCTCTTCCACGTCTTTTATAACGTGAGGAATAAGCAAGCAGATTGCCCTTTTGAGGGATACAGTCGTACTAAATGTACTTCAAATCCCGATAAAGGGTAAGATGCGCCGCTTATTACTCGCGTTATCACATTGCAAGCCCGCCATCTATGCGTATTACCTCTCCGGTAATGTAATCTGATAAATTGCTCGCAAGGAATGCAGCAAGGTTTGCTACCTCCTGCGGTTTTCCAATCCTTTTAAGCGGTATTGCCTTTATAAAATCATCTGCTTTTAAATCCTTTGTCATATCTGTTTCTATAAATCCGGGAGCAATTGCATTGCAGCAGACATTTTTGCCCCCAAACTCCTTTGCAACAGCCTTTGTAAGACCTATTATACCCGCTTTCGACGCCGAATAATTTGCCTGTCCCGGCTGTCCCGAAAGTCCCGAAACAGACGAAATATTTATTATTTTTCCGTACTTTCTTTTAATGAAATTTCTGCCGCAGGCTTTAATCATATTGAAAGCGCCCTTCAAATTGGTATTCAAAACGGCATCATAATCACTTTCCTCCATTGTGAGAATCAGATTGTCTCTTGTAATGCCGGCATTGTTCACCAAAATATCAACCGCTCCGTAATCATTCATAATATCGGCAACGGTTTTTTTGCACATTTCAAAATCCGCCACATTGCATTGATAGGCCTTACCTCCTATTTTTTCCGCAACATTGTTTGCGGCTTCTTCACTACCATTATATATTATCGCAACGTCTGCTCCCAGCTCATGAAGCTTTTCCGCTATAGCCGCACCGATTCCTCTCGACGCTCCCGTCACGATCGCTTTCTTACCTTCAAGCATTGTTTTTCAACTCCTCTATGGTTTTTCTAAGCGATTCGGCATCCTGAACCGAATAAATTTTTACTTCCTTTGATGTTTTCTTGATAAGTCCCGAAAGAGTTTTTCCGGCACCAACCTCAATAAAGTCGGTAAATCCGTCCTTAATCATATTTTCAACGGTTTCCTGCCATCTTACGGGATTTTCAATCTGTTTTGCCATTGTATCCTTAACTTCGTTTTCATAGGGCTTTGCAGTCAGGTTTGCATATACCGGAATTTTCGGTTTGTTTACAGAACAATTTTCCAGAAAGTCACCGAATTGTTCCGCTGCCTTTTGCATAAAAGGAGAATGAAAAGCTCCGCTTACCGAAAGAGGTATCACCTTTCCGCCGGCTGCGTTTACTTCTTCTTCAAAGCTTTCTATTGACTGCTTAAGTCCCGATACAACGGTTTGTCCCGGGCACTTATAATTTACGGCATAAAGCTTTTCAAATTTTTTTGTCAGATTTACAACAGTATCTTTGTCAAGCTTTAAAACAGCTGCCATAGCGGTGTCCGAAACACCGGCGGACTGCATGAATTTTCCACGCTCTGTTACTATTTTAAATCCGTCGTCATGGCTGTATGCTCCGGAATAGGCAAGCGCTGCAATTTCACCCAGCGAAAATCCAGCAGTGCCGTCTGCATATATTCCGTTATCGTTTAATGCAAGAGCCGCCGCCAAATCTACCAAAAAAAGGCAAGGCTGCGTATTTACTGTCTGTTTCAGCTCCTCATCTGCACCGCTGAAGGACTGATTTTTTGTTCCCGGACGAATTTCTTCCGCCGCATCATATAATTTTTTTGCAGAATCTGAAGCTTCATACAAGGATTTTCCCATACCGCTGTACTGTGCGCCCTGTCCTGCAAAAACAAATGCTATTTTACCCATTTTTTTGCTCCATTCAAAATATTTTCCGCATCGAAAATAATCTCTTTAATAATTTCCTCCGATGTCTGCTCCTTTTTCAGCAAACCGCTGATTTGACCTGCCAGAAAACAACCCTTTTTCTCATCGCCGTCCAATACGGCAGCTTTAAGGCTTCCGACAGCCATATTTTCAAGCTCCTCATCAGAAATATCGGAATATTCAGCCTTTGCATATGCTCTTGAAAAAGGTGATTTTATGCTTCTTACGGGATGTCCCAACCTTTTTCCCGTCACAATTGTAGCCGTATCATTTGCCTTTAAAACCTTATCCTTATAAGTGCGGCTGATATTGCATTCGGTTGACAGCAAAAATCTTGTTCCGATTTGAACTCCACAGGCACCGAGCATAAAGCTTGCTGCCATTCCTCTGCCGTCTGCTATTCCTCCCGCTGCAATAACAGGAATTGATACGGCGTCGCATACCTGAGGTACAAGTGCCATTGTCGTCATATCTCCCACATGACCTCCCGATTCTCCGCCCTCTGCAATTACTGCGTCCGCGCCGCACCGCTGCACCAATTTTGCAATTGACGCTGACGGAACGACGGGAATTACTTTGATTCCGGCTTCCTTCCACATAGGCATATACTTTTCGGGTGTGCCTGCTCCCGTTGTTATTACGGGTACCTTTTTTTCGGCAAGCAGTTCTGCAATCGCCTGAATATTATTTCCCTGCAGCATTACATTTACACCGAACGGTTTTTGTGTAAGTGTTCTTATCTTGTCGATTTCCTTTGAAATAAAATTCACATCTCCGCTTGCGGCAGATATTATCCCAAGCCCGCCCGCATTTGAAACAGACGCGGCAAGCACGGCATCCGAAATATGAGCCATACCTCCTTGGAATATGGGAATTTCTATTTTCAAAAGCTCACAAACAGGTGTGTAAATCATAAATCTTCACGCCCTTTCGTATGCCGTTATCAGTTAATCTTTCCGTCTATGTATGCGCTGAGATCTTTTACTGATTTTCCGGCTTCGGCAGGCTTAATTTCAATGCCGAATTCATCTTCCATTTCCATCATAATTTCAACTGCGTCAAGTGAATCGATACCAAGATCTTCAAATGTTGAATCCTCTGTGATTTCACTTAAATCCATTTCAAGATGGTCTGCCAATAATTCTCTTACTTTTTCGATAGTCATAATTTTTTCTCCTCCAAAATTTTATTTTAATTACATATGGGACAATGTCCCTTATTAAATGCCCCGCCAACGAATTGTACCGCCGACGAAAATCAAGAATACCCAAGGTATCTTAATTTAATGACTGCTGAACAATTATGAAACGCAGCTGCATAGCGGCTTACAAGCGTTTCGGAATTGTTTTGGTGCGAGGGTTTTGTGCATTTTGCAAAAAAACCTTGCACCATGAATAAATATTTTGCTCCCAAAATATTTATTTCAGCAGACTTTATCAATGCGAACTGTGTAAAATCTTCGATTTTACATGAAAAATTTTGACAATAGTCATAATTTTTCTAAATGCGATTGAAAACCGCATTTATTCAGTGAGCATTATTTACGCCTCTTTATAATTGATGATGCTCTTTGCCGTAGGTTTAAATATATCCTGTATAAAGTTTTTTTCATTACCTGCTTTTTTGAATAGATAATATAATCCTTGTCATCGGTTTTTATTGTCTTTCCGTCTTTAATAATCGCAGTGGCAACTGCAATTATCATATCGTCCGTTATGCCCGGCTCATTGACGGTCTGATTATCTCCTCTTAAAACATAGTCATTTTTTCTTACTTTAATAACCCTGTGCAGAACAAAGCTTCCGTCCTTTCTCTTGTAAAAGGGAACATCATATTTTTTTAGCTTTTGGGGAGGCGGCGACAGCTCAACTTTATCTTTTCCCTGCCTTATGAGCGGAAGCATACTTGTTCCCTTGGGTTCTATAATAATTTTACCTCCGCCTGAAATTTTTTCCCTAATTATAGGTTCAAGCTGTTCATAACAAAATTCCATCTTAATTCTCCATTCCGCCGCCCTTCGGCAACACAAACCATAATGTGAAAAAGAAACAAGAAGATTTCCGCTCGAAGCGACGCCGACATATGAGTATACTTCAAGTCGCTGAGGGTGGCAAGATGCACAGCTTTTCTTTCACATTATTCACTTCCCATAGCTTTGTACGCAGTCAAAACCGCATTATCCGAAATATCACATTCCATAACATAGAAAGGTATTGTCTGTAAAAGTTTATCAAGTAAATCGTAAAATTTAATTTTAAGCTCTGCTTCATCAGGTATTGCAACCGAATTTAATATAAGCCTGAAAGTTTCCTCAGAAGTAAGTTTTCTTATCCTGTTTACCGATGACTGAACAATAAAACATCCGCATTTTAGCTTCACACATTTGTTTTTATGTTTTCCCTCTTTGCCTCCCCACGGATTTCCGTAAGCATAAACGGAATTGTTCAAAAACCGTATAATAGGCTTATCTCCGTTTATAATTTCCGCTCTTGCGTCAAAATACTTTTCCCAAAGCATTGCATGGGTTGTTTTCCCGGCACCGCTTTTTCCCAAAAACATATATCCGTTATTATCAAGCGATACAACGGCAGAATGTATAAACATTCCGTCATATGCGGTTATGTCATGGGCTATGTGTCTGAAAATACATATCATTTCATAATATGACGGTTCATATCCGGGAGCGGCTTCAAGTTCCTTTTGTATTTCTTCATTTGTTATTTTAATACTCTCATCGGCACCGGCATCATAAGGGTATAGATAATCTTTCAAATACTCCTCTGTCTTTTTAAATTTTGTTTCTATATTCCAATATAAATCAAAAAGTTTGTAAATCATAATTTCAGCCTATACATAAGAAATAATCGCTTCACAGTTACCGCAAATCTTAAATTCAGCATTTTGCGCCGGCACAAAAACGCTGTCACCCTTAATCAATTCCGTTTTATGATTATTTAAGATAAGCTCGCCGCTGCCCGATACTACTATCACCGACTTAAAACATTTATCAGTTATTTCAAAGGTCTTTTCACCATTTATACAAGCTTTTTCAACCGTAAAATATTTGCACTTTGCAAGCATGTTTTCATCTTCATGCACATATTTTGCCGGAGGCTCTGTTTTAGCCACCGCAATAGCCTGTTCGATATGCAGCGGACGTGTGTTTCCGTCTTTATCCTTTCTGTTATAATCATACACACGGTATGTAGTGTTCGAATTTTGCTGTATCTCGCAGATTACAATTCCCTTTCCTATGGCGTGAACAGTTCCTGCTTCAATAAAAAATACATCGCCCTTTTTCACTTCGACTTTATTTAACAAATCAAGCAGACTGTTGTCCTCAATAGCTTGTCTAAATTGCTCCGAGGTTATTTTTTTCTTGAATCCGTAATACAAAAAAGCGCCTTCTTCACAATCAAGAATATACCACATTTCTGTTTTTCCGTATCCGCCGGTATGCTTTAAGGCATATTCATCATTCGGATGAACTTGTATTGAAAGGTTGTCCTTTGCATCTATAAATTTAATCAGAATAGGAAAAAAATCAAATTTTGCGGCATCGCTTCCGATAACATTTTCCGGATTTTTATTAATGTACTCGGAAAGCTTCATTCCTTTGTATTCTCCGTCCGAAACAATGCTTTCGCCGTCTTTATGTGTTGACAGCTCCCAGCTTTCCGCTACTTTATCCAAATCGCTTTTTTTGTTATATTCTCTCTTAAGTCTGTCTCCGCCCCAAAGATAATCTTTAAATGCCGGTGATATCTTTATCGGATTCAAATTACTCATTACAATTTACTCCTTTATATAAACACAATTTAAAAATTCACATAATCAGATAATCACGAATATATTTCACTTTATATTATCTGTTTTATAATACCAAAAGAAAGAAGGCTCATTATAAGTCCTGCCGTAAGCACACCGAGAACAATCCAAGGGAAACACTCCCGTCCTTTCATTCTTAAAAGCACCGCTATTAAGCTTCCCGTCCACGCTCCCGTTCCCGGAAGCGGTATTGCAACGAACAAAAATAAGCCAAGCTTTCCGTATTTTTTTATTTGACCGGATTTTGACAGTGCTTTATTCTCCATTCTTTCAACAAAACCTTTTAATCTTGTCTTTTTCAGAAGATTAAAAATTTTATCAATAAGCAGAAATATAAACGGGATTGGCAAAAGATTCCCTATAACCGCTATTATATATGTTGATAAAAAGTCCATCTTTAAAAATCCTGCCGCCAAAAGTGAGCCTCTAAGTTCCAAAATAGGCAGCATGGAAATAATAAATACTATCATTTCCTTAGGAATTTTTCCAATAAAAAGCTGAATAATGGAATTAACCAAGCTATCTGTCATAGATTCATTCTCCAATCAAAAATATAATGTCAATTTAATACAAATACTATTATACATCATATTTATATAAAAATCAATCATTTTATTACTTTCGAAACTTTTTTGTAAAGTAAAAATGTTATTAGCGACAAAATTAATCCCTTTCCAATGTTAAAAGGTACAATAACTGTCATAATTAAATTAATATACGTTTGGGTATCTACTCCCTGCATATACAAAGGCAGCATTACAAATCTGTTTGCAAAAGCACCGGCAACAACCATGCTTACTACCCCTAAAAGAAGTGCCACAATTGCTCCCTTAAAGTTTTTATGGAACTTGTATACAAAGCCTGTAACCAGACACAACACACCGTTAATAACAAAGTTTGCAAATTCACCCACAAAGCCCGTTGTTGTAACAAAGCAATGCAAAATATTTTTTATTAACTCTGCCAAAACCCCAAACAAAGGTCCGTATGCAAGGGATAAAATAAGCGGCGGCAGATCTGACAGCTCCACATCCAAAAATCCACTTACCTTGTAGGGAACAATCAGCTGCAGCACAAATGATATTGCAGAAAAAATTCCGACAGTTACCACAAGCTTTGTCCTTGAAATTTCTTTTAAATTGTTTGTTGACATTTTCATAAAATCCTCCGTTCCTCCGCCTTTGGGCGGTATAAGCAGTAACGAATAAAACAAACAGTCATATTTCAACTTTTCGAAGTGCCGGCGCATAATGTATACTTATTCTTCGATAAGAGATAGAATACACAGTTCATTTTTTACGTTACTTCTCCTATAATAATTTAATTGCGTATCTCATAGGAGTGAACAAAAGAAAAACTCCGAAAGATTACCTTTCGGAGTAATGTGCCCATTGCTCATCTTCTTTCATCCGGACTTTGACCGTCGGTTTCGGAATTTCACCGAATCAACCAAAAAGGCTCGCAGACTTTACTGCCGGTAGGGAATTTCACCCTGCCCCGAAGATACTAAGCATATTATAGCATATAATTTTCGTATTTGCAATATTTTATTGAAATTTTTTTAAGAAATTATGTATGCGGATTTTTTCACATTAAAACGGAGCAAAGCGAACTTTGCTCCAAAATGGTGACCTGTGCGGGAATCGAACCCGCGTTACCGCCGTGAAAGGGCGGTGTCTTAACCGCTTGACCAACAGGCCGTATTATTCCGGCAGCTATCTGCTTTCCCGGGCAGTCTCCCACCAAGTATCATCGACGTAAAAGAGCTTAACTTCCGTGTTCGGGATGGGAACGGGTGGATCCTCTTTGCTGTCGCCACCGAATTTATCAGCTTTTATTAAAACTGCTTTACCATTATAACATATTAAATGCATATTTGTCAATATTTTTAACATAAATTTTTCAACAAAAAAGAAAAAAATTACTATTCACCTATGCGAATAAATTATAGTTTATATTTTTTATTAATTAAGATAACAAGTGTATATTGGCTGATTTTTGTTATCTGCACTTTCAAATGTTGAAACAGTTGTACTTTTGTTTGCCCAAAAGTACCAAAAGGCACATAAGGTGTTCCCCTTATGTATCCCCTTTTGGGTTTCACACCCGTATCAGTATTCTATAGCTCAAAC
>JAXEIW010000189.1:0-15165 GCA_034101885.1 Clostridia bacterium
CTTCCAATCAGCAAATATGCGGCAACAAAAAACAGTGCCATTCCAATCCACTGTCCGTATGACATGGGTTGGTTAAATATAAAAATTCCTGCAATACACGGAACCAAAAGTCCGGCAGTGCTAAAGAGTGATGAAAGTGCAACCGTACCGCTTTTCATTGCGGCTAAGCTAAAGCCCGATGATGCAGCAAGCATAATTCCTGAAAAACAAGATATTAATAATGTAATAAGGCTAAAATTAAAGCCGTTTTGTGCAATTAAAATAAGAAAAAGTCCTAGTATGCTGCTTAATATGTTACTGTAAGAGCAATATTGAATAAAGCAAGAAATATCCTTTATAGCATTGCTTGTGCTTTTGCCGCATATATGCTGAACAATACGGCACATCAGAATAATAGATATGTATAAAGTTCCCATGTGTTTTTAAGTCCTTTCGTTATAACAATTTTTTGGTGCTTTGCCGACTGATTTCCGTTCAATCAGTCGATGCCCAATTGAAATATGCTGTGTTATATCTGAGTTTTCGTAAATTTTATCGTATAATAAATTAACGGCAAGTGCTCCTTGTTCTTCCTGAAAAATACGAATGGTGGTCAGCGGAATCGGAGCATAAGAGGACATGGGAATGTCATTTATGCCTATGATGCTCACTTGTTCCGGTATTTTAATACCACATTGGCAAAAATCATGAATCATTTTTAAAGCAATTTCGTCATATGCACATATAATAGCTGTAGGAATCTTCCTTTTTTGCATAATCTGCAATGCCGCCTGATGCCCGATTTCTTCAAATCTCGCATTTATGATATATTCATTTTCCGAAGTATATGGGATTTCCAATGTATTCATAGCTTTTCTATATGCCGTTAATTTTGACATTGTGTTGGGTTCGCCTACAAACGCTATATCCGTATGTCCTAAATCTTTTAAATAACGGACCACATCTGACATATAAACATTCGTATCGCAGAATACCGTGTCATATGGAATATTTTCTGAAGAAGACAGGCAAACCATTGGAATAGAATAATTTGACCTATGCAAATATTCCGCAAACAAAATAATACCGTCTGCACTGTTGCGTACCGTTATTTGTTCTAAAATTCTATCTAATTTTTTATCATCAAAATCATATACATATACTGCACAAAGTCCGCCTGATTCCTCAATTTTATTTTTAATAGCAGTTATTTCTCCGGCATAAAAAAGAGAAATTATTTCCGGACAAATAACAGCAATGGTTATGGCATCTGATTTAGCATATTCAATTTTCCTTTTTCTTTTATCCTCAAAATAACCCATTTTCTTGGCAATTTGAATAATGTTTTGTCTCAATTCATCACTAATTTCCTTGCTCCCTGACAGAGCCTTGGAAACAGTTGACAGCGACACATTCGCTGCTTGCGCAATTTTTTTATAAGTCATAACGGCTCTCCTGATTAAATTAATTTACTTTTTTATTATATATTACTTTACTATGTAAATCAAGTAGATTTGAAACGAAATATTTTCTGAAATACAACGGATGAATTTCGTCGTAATGTAGTTATTGGTGCACAAAATTGATTTTAGTGTTGGCATAAACTTAAAAAATTACAATTAAACTTTTTTGTATTTACAATTTTATGGAATAAAAAAAATAAACTATTTTAATATAAACCTTAAAAATACAATATTTATTAAAACATCGAGAAAATTGCTAACTTTGGTCAATATCATTTTGTTAGCTGTAGTGCGGAATTAAGCCATTTCTTTGATGTTGTCAGCTTTGGGCAAGCTCTGAATAATTTACCGTCAAAACTTGTTCATAAGCATAAATAATGCTCACTGAATAAATGCGATTTTCAATCGCATTTAGAAAAATTATGACTATTGTCAAAATTTTTCGTGTAAAATCAAAGATTTTACACAGTTCGCATTGATAAAGTCTGCTGAAATAAATATTTTGAGAACATAAGTATTTCGTTCTGTAAGACAATACGAAACTGCCGCAAAAGATCATTTCTTTTGCGGCAGTTTCAGAACAGTTTTAATATACTTATTCCAAATAAAGCTGTATGTTTCCCGTTTCAAAGGTTTTTTTCAAATCAATAACACGCTGATTTGAGCTTCCTCTGAACGCAAGAGATATATCCTTTTTGTCAATCTCAAACTCGCCGTCAATAAGAATATCAAGCATAGAAAGAATTTCCTTTGTTATATCGGTTTTTGCACGGCTTTCTACAGTTAATTCCTCGAATGTATAGCCCGAATAACACCATATTGTTTTTTGGGGATACTTTTCTTTTACTCTTTTTATAAAGGGAAGAAGTGCCTTTTGATTTTCCGGTTCAAAAGGCTCACCGCCCAAAATACTCAAGCCGTCTATCCAAAAAGGTTCAAGGGAGTCTATTATCTTTTGTTCAACCTCAGGCGTAAATTCATCACCGTAGTCAAAGCTCCATGTTTCAGGGTTGAAGCATTCTTTACAGTGATGTGTACATCCCGAAACAAACAGAGAGGTTCTTACTCCCTCTCCGTTTGCTATATCATTGAATTTTATATTCCCGTATTTCATTACAGATGAAGCACTCTTTCCTTAATTTCCTGTGTTCTGCCCTGATTCCAGAATTGAGTGCCTATATATCCGCAGGTTCTTCTTGCTACATTCATTTTTGTCTGATCTCTGTTTTTACAGTTGGGGCACTCCCAAACAAGCTTTCCGTCTTTATCGGCAACTATCTGTATTTCACCCTCATATCCGCAAACCTGACAGCAATCCGACTTTGTATTTAATTCGGCATACATGATATTTTCATAAATATATTTCATAACATCCAAAACAGCCTTTATATTATTCTGCATATTCGGAACTTCAACATAGCTTATCGCACCGCCGGGAGATAAAGCCTGGAACTGAGATTCAAAGCTCAGCTTGGTAAATGCGTCAATCTGCTCGGTTACATGAACATGATAGCTGTTTGTTATGTAATTTTTATCTGTTATACCCTCAATTATACCGAAACGCTTCTCAAGCATTTTGCAAACTTATACGTTGTGGATTCAAGAGGTGTGCCATAGATGCTGAAATCGATATTTTCCTTTTCCTTCCACTCTTTTGTTGCGTCATTCAAGCGCTGCATAACCTCAAGAGCAAAAGGTGTTGATTCGGGATCGGTATGAGATTTTCCGGTCATATACTTAACGCACTCATATAATCCCGCATAGCCCAAAGAAATAGTTGAATAACCGCCGTATAACAGTTTATCTATTGTTTCTCCTTTTTTGAGTCTTGCAAGAGCGCCATGCTGCCACAAAATAGGAGCGGCATCGGACAAAGTGCCCTTTAATCTGTTATGACGGCACATTAAAGCTCTGTAACAAAGATCCAATCTTTCGTCCATTATCTTCCAGAATTTTTCTTTGTTTCCGCCCGAAGAAAGAGCAACATCAACCAAATTCAGCGTAACAACACCCTGATTGAAACGACCGTAATATTTAGGTTTATTTGTTTCGGGATCGACATATGGAGTAAGGAAGGAACGACAGCCCATACAAGTATAACAATGTCCCTCGTTATTCTTATCCTTTTTAAGCTTCAGCATGATTTTTTCCGAAATGTAATCGGGAACCATTCTTTTTGCTGTACACTTTGCCGCCAATTCGGTAAGATAAAAGTATTTCGAATCCTCATGAATGTTATCTTCCTCAAGAACATATATAAGCTTTGGAAATGCCGGTGTAATCCATATTCCTTTTTCGTTTTTTACGCCCTGTATTCTTTGTTTTAAGGTTTCTTCTATAATCAATGCCAAATCTGCCTTTTCCTGAGGATCATCCGTTTCGTTAAGATACATAAATACCGTAACGAAAGGAGCTTGACCGTTAGTGGTAAGAAGCGTAACAACCTGATATTGAATGGTTTGTACGCCCTTTCTTATTTCCTCTCTCAAGCGTTTTTCGGTGATTTCGGCAACCTGCTGTTCGGTTGCATTTATTCCTATCTGTGCATACTCGTTCATTATAGTCTTTTTGATTTTTTGTCTTGATATATCAACAAAAGGAGCTAAATGCGTAAGACTTATACTCTGACCTCCGTATTGGCTTGAAGCCACCTGTGCTATAATCTGCGTGGCAATATTGCAGGCAGTGGAAAAGCTATGCGGCTTTTCTATAAGAGTACCGCTTATTACAGTGCCGTTTTGAAGCATATCCTCAAGATTTACCAAATCACAGTTATGCATATGCTGTGCAAAGTAATCGCTGTCATGGAAGTGAATAAGTCCCTCCTCATGTGCTTGTACTATATCAAGCGGCAAAAGTATTCTGCGGGTTAAATCCTTAGAAACTTCCCCTGCCATATAATCACGCTGTACGCTGTTTATGGTAGGATTTTTATTGGAATTTTCCTGCTTTACTTCTTCATTATTACATTCTATCAATGTAAGAATTTGATTGTCCGTTGTGTTTGAGTTACGTATCAAGGTTCTGTTGTATCTGTATTTTACATAGTTTTTCGCAACCTCAAACGCACCCTGTGCCATTATTTGATTTTCTACTATATCCTGTATTTCCTCTACCGAATAAGCACGATCTGCCTTTTGGAGTTTAAACTCCACAAATTCCGCAATATCCTTTATTTGAGAACCGGTCAGTTCTCCGTTTGTTGTTGAATCGTTCGCTTTTGAAACAGCACGTATTATTTTATTAATATCAAAATCCACTTCCGAACCGTTTCTTTTTATAATTTTCATTTATTTAAAACCTCCAATCCGCCGCTTTTTGACGACTTAAATTATAACCTATGCGTAGGTTGCAATATATCGCAAGCTCTGCTCCTTGCAAGCAAAGCAGGAGCGTTGCTCCGATTTAAACGTGAAAAAATATGTAAACACAGTAGTCCTTTGCGGTGAAGGAATCTCGAAAGTATACCGTTCCAAATGAAAAGTGCCGTAATACACCGCTTGTCTTTCACGTTAACCGACTATAGTATTTGTTTTTTTTATGCTCTAATATCATACCAAAAAATTGTGGTTTTGTCAATAGATTTTTTTAAAAAAACACAATATGTTGTGTTTTGCATAATTTTTTTATTGTTTATGCGGAATAAAAAAATCAAATTAAATTAAAAAATTTGTGATTATACTTGACTTTATTGAAGTTTTAAAAAGAAAATATAAAAAGGAAAAAACACTTCTTGTAATGAAAATGTAATATATTTTTTACAGCTGTCCCTGTTCCTGCTGTTTATGTTAATAATTGTATCATGAACAACTCAAAATGTCAATCAAAAATTGAAATACAATTTAATATCCGAATTGTAACCGGCTTATAATAAAGAATTCAAGGCAACACCCCGCCCTTACAACGGAAGCGTTACCTTGAATTAAAATATTCTTTACTCTACATGGCATCTTTCATGCTCTTTACATATTCCCCCACAGGTTCAGCCGCATTTTTTCCGTACTTTTCAATAAGCTTTATAATTGCGGAACCTACTATTGCGCCATCGGAAACAGCTGCCATCTTCGCCGCCTGCTCCGGCGTTGATATTCCGAAGCCCACAGCGCACGGAATCTCGGTATTTCTGCGAACTACCGAAACAATAGCGTCAAGATCGGTAGTTATTTCACTCCTTGTTCCCGTTACACCAAGGCTGGAAACAATATATAAAAATCCGTCTGCCTCTTTGCTTATCATCTCGATTCTTTTATCCGATGTGGGAGCAATAAGCGAAATTAAATCCACTCCGTATTTTTTGCATATGGGCAAAAATTCTTCCTTTTCTTCAAAAGGCAAGTCCGGTAAAATCAAACCGTCAATGCCAATTTCATTACAGGTTGAAATAAATTTTTCGGCATCGTAGGAAAATACAACATTTGCATATGTCATAAATACCATAGGTATTGTCAAATCTTTTCTGAGACGTTTTACCATTTCAAATATTTTATCTGTAGTAATTCCTCCCGCCAATGCTCTTATGTTGGCAGCTTGTATAACGGGGCCTTCCGCAGTCGGATCGGAAAACGGAATACCCAATTCAATTAGGTCGGCACCGTTTGCGGCGGCGGAACGAACTATTTTTTCGGTTGTTTCAATATCGGGATCTCCGCAGGTTATAAACGGAATAAAAGCCTTGCCCTTTTCAAAAGCTGATTTTATTTTACTCATATATATTCTCTCCTCTGTATCTTGCTATCTGGGCACAGTCCTTGTCACCGCGCCCCGAAATTGTTATTACTATTATTTTATCCTTGTCCATAGTAGGTGCAAGCTTCATGGCATAGGCAACCGCATGAGCCGATTCAATTGCCGGAATAATGCCTTCTATCTTTGACAGATATTCAAATGCGCAAACTGCTTCTTCATCTGTAATCGGCACATATTCCGCTCTGCCTGTATCATGAAGATTTGCATGCTCCGGTCCCACACCCGGATAATCAAGTCCTGCGGATATGGAATAAACCGGTGCAATCTGACCGTATTTATCCTGGCAAAAATACGATTTCATTCCATGGAAAATACCCACTTTTCCGGTATTTACCGTTGCTGCCGTTTCAAAAGTGTCAATACCTCTGCCCGCCGCTTCGCAGCCGATCAGCTTAACCTCTTTATCTTCGATAAAATGATAAAAGCTTCCTATTGCATTTGAGCCGCCGCCTACACAAGCTATAACCGTGTCGGGGAGTCTGTTTTCCTTTTCCATAAGCTGTGTTTTTATTTCTTTCGAAATTACCGACTGAAAGTCACGGACAATGGTAGGAAACGGATGGGGTCCCATAACAGAGCCGAGGCAGTAATGCGTATCATCTATTCGTTTCGTCCATTCACGCATCGCTTCCGACACCGCGTCTTTAAGAGTTGCCGTACCCGTTGTTACAGGAACAACCTCCGCACCCAAAAGCTTCATTCTGTATACGTTTAAAGCCTGGCGCTGGGTATCTTCTTTCCCCATGAATATAACACATTCCATATTCATAAGCGCTGCTGCGGTGGCGGTGGCAACTCCGTGCTGACCTGCGCCGGTTTCTGCTATAAGTCTTGTTTTTCCCATTTTCTTTGCAAGCAAAGCCTGTCCCAAAACATTATTTATTTTATGAGAGCCTGTATGGTTTAAATCCTCACGTTTAAGATAAATCTTTGCACCTCCCAACGCTTTTGTCATTTTTTCGGCATAATAAAGCCGTGACGGTCTTCCGGCATATTCATTAAGAAGCTCGGTAAGCTCTTTGTTAAAGCTTTCATCATTTTTATAACGTTCATATGCCTCCTCAAGCTCTATTATTGCATTCATCAGTGTTTCGGGAATATACTGACCGCCGTGTATTCCGAATCTTCCTTTTGGATTTGTCATTTTTATTCGTCCTTTCCGTTTCTTGCGGCTCTTAAAAATGCCGCCATTTTATATCTATCCTTTACTCCGTCTGTTTCAAGAGAGGAGCTTGCATCAACCGCATAAGGTCTGAATCTTATTATTGCGTCATACACATTTTCACTGTCCAGCCCTCCGGCAAGAAAAAAATCTCTTTTTATATCTTTTATCAGTGTATGATTAAATGTTTTTCCGCTGCCGCCACCGGAATCAAGCATAATATAATCTGCCTCGGAGCTTACGGCTTTTATAACGTCTTCCTTTTTCTCAATGGCAAATGCCTGTATAATGCGGCAATTTACCTCACCTTTCAACCTTTTTATGTATTCCCTGTCCTCGTTTCCGTGCAGCTGAACCATACCGATAATATTTCTTTCAACAAGAAGCTTAACATTTTCAATCGGTTCATTTACAAAAACCCCGACCGGAATAATACTGTTTTTTAATCTTTCTCTAAGCTTTTCAGCCTTATCAAAGCTTACATATCTTTTGCTTTTTTCAGAAAATACAAAGCCCACAAAATCCGGCATAAGCTCATTTACATAATCAATATCGCAAATTCTTGTAAGTCCGCATAATTTTACCTTGGTCATAGTGCACCTCTCAGCTCTGCCAGCTTGTCCTTTTTATTCTCGGCACGCATAAGCGTTTCTCCTATCAGCACCGCATCCGCACCTATTTCTCTCAACTTTTCCACGTCCTCTGCGGTTTTAAGTCCGCTTTCGGAAACAAATATTATATTTTCCGGCACAAGCTCACGCATACGTCTGCTGTTTTCGGTATCTACGGTAAAATCCTTCAAATTTCTGTTATTGACGCCTATTATTCTCGCACCGACATTTACCGCCGTTTTGACTTCCTCTTCGTTATGCGCTTCAACCAAAGCCGAAATTCCCAGCATATCGCAGATATTCATATAATCATACAGCTGCTTTTGCGACAGAATGGAGCATATAAGAAGAACCGCTTCTGCGCCCAAAAGCTTTGCCTCGTAAATCATATATTCATCTACCGTGAAATCTTTTCTGATACAAGGGATCGATACCGCAGCTGAAATTTCTTTCAAGTAACTGTCCTGTCCGAGAAAACGGCTCGGCTCTGTTAAAACCGATATGCAGTCCGCTCCCGCACTTTCATATTCCTTTGCAATTTCAAGATACGGAAATTCAGGTGCTATTAATCCCTTTGAGGGCGACGCCTTTTTACATTCGCATATAAAAGCTATATCGTTTTTTTTCAATGCTTTTTCAAATACAAAATTTCTCCTCGGCATCGATAATGCTTTTTCTTTTATTTCATCAAGAGATTTCTTTTCCTTTGACTCTTTTACACGTTTTTTTGCAAATTCAGCCAACTCATCAAGTATTGTCATATTTCTTCCTCACTTATTTGAAAGTTCGATAAATTTATCAAGGGTTTTCAAGGCTTTGCCCGAATCAATCAAATCGGCTGCCATAATAATACCGTCCTTCATTGTTTCAGCTTTGCCGCCTATGTAAAGTGACGCGCCTGCGTTCATCAGCACCGCATTACGCTTTGCTCCCTTTTCTCCGCTTAAAATCGCCCGCGTAATCCTTGCATTTTCTTCCGGTGTTCCTCCTTCAAGATCCTTTTTCGTGCAGCGTTCAAATCCGAAGTCCTCCGGTGCAATTACATATTTTTTATACCATCCGTCTTTAAACTCACAAATTGTTGTCGGTGCGCTTGCGGAAATTTCATCAAGCTTGTCCTGACCGTATACTACCATTCCGCGCTTAACTCCCAAGCTCATTAAAACCTGTGCAAGCGGCTCTGCAAGATAGTCATCATACACACCCAAAAGCTGTAATTCGGGACTTCCGGGATTGGTAAGAGGTCCGAGTATATTAAAAACAGTACGAAAACCCAGTTCTTTTCTGATAGCTCCGACATATTTCATTGACGTATGATATTTTTGTGCAAAGAAGAAGCACATACCTGCTTCTTTAAGCAGTTCAACACATTTTTCGGGATCCTGCTGAATATCTACTCCCAAAGCTTCCAGGCAATCTGCCGTTCCGCACTTGGATGATGCGGCACGGTTTCCGTGTTTTGCGACCTTCATGCCCCCGGCAGCGGCAACAAGCGCAGATGTTGTGGAAATATTAAAGCTGTGCGCCCCGTCACCTCCGGTTCCCACAATTTCGAAAAGCTCCATATCGGTTACCACTTTGGTTGCATGTTCTCTCATTGCCGCAGCACACCCTGCTATTTCATCGGTTGTTTCGGCTCTTGCGCTTTTTGTTGACAATGCCGCCAAAAAAGCCGCATTCTGAGTGGGTGATGTTTCACCGCTCATAATTTCATTCATAACCGCATACGCTTCATCATAGGAAAGATCCTGTTTGTTTACTATTTTTACAATCGCTTCTTTAATCATTATAAAACACTTCCTTTAACATTTATAAAATTTTCAAGTATCTGTTTTCCAAACGGAGTCATTATCGATTCGGGATGAAATTGTACACCGTATATCGGATAATCCTTGTGCTGTACCGCCATAACCTCATTGTCTGCGGTCATTGCCGTAATCTCAAGGCAATCGGGAATGGTATTTTGGTCTGCCGCCAGCGAATGATACCTTGCTACCTTAATCTTTTCGGAACAGCCTTTAAAAAGCACCGATTTATTATTTATTTTTACCTCCGATTGCTTTCCGTGCATAAGCTGCTTTGCATAAATTATATTTGCACCGTATGCGGCACATATTGCCTGATGCCCAAGACATACCCCCAAGGTCGGAATTTTCTTTGCAACAGTTTTTGCCGCATTAATAATAATACCGGCATCTTCAGGTCTTCCCGGTCCCGGAGATATAATAATTCTGTCCGGCTTGAGCGCTTCAATTTCCTCCGTTGTCATTTCATCATTTCGTATAACCTTTATATCGGGATTTATAGTTCCCACAAGCTGATAAAGATTATATGAAAAGCTGTCGTAATTATCTATTAAAAGTATCATACTTCCGCCTCCTCAGCCGCTTTCAATGCATTTATAACAGCGGCGGCTTTATTTATACACTCCTGATATTCCTTTTCGGGAACGGAATCATAAACTATTCCTGCACCGCTTCTTACAAATACCTTTCCGTTTTTCTTGTATGCAATTCTGATTGCTATGCAGGTATCAAGATTGCCTGTAAAATCTATATAGCCTATAGCCCCTCCGTAAATTCCTCTTTTGTTGTTTTCAAGCTCGCCAATTAGCTGACACGCTCTTATTTTTGGTGCTCCCGAAAGTGTTCCTGCCGGCAGCACTGCGCTTACGGCGTCAAATGCGTCAAATTCTTCTCTGATTTCTCCCCTAACCGTAGAGCCTATATGCATTACATGAGAATAACGTTCTATGCTGTGAAGCTTTTCAACCTCAACCGTACCGAATTTACTGATTTTTCCCAAATCGTTTCTTCCCAAATCAACCAGCATATTATGCTCGGCAAGCTCCTTTTCATCGGCAAGCAATTCTTTTTCAAGCTCCGCGTCCTCTGTTTCGGTTTTACCCCTCGGTCTTGTCCCCGCCAAAGGAAAGGTATGAAGCACACCGTCCTCAAGCTTTACAAGCGTTTCGGGCGACGCTCCCGCAACCTCAACGTCTGTTCCGGAAAAATAAAACATATATGGCGAAGGATTTATTGTTCTTAAAACTCTGTATGTATTCAGCAAGCTGCCCTCAAAGGGAGCGGAAAGACGGTTTGACAAAACAATCTGAAAAATATCTCCCTCTTTTATATAATGCTTTGCTTTTTCTACCATTGAACAGTATTCCTCTTTTGAAAAAAGTGCCGTAACCTCACCGGTTAAATGCCCCGTTTCTTCTTTCTTCTTTTCGCCGTTATAAAGCAGCTCCTTTAATTTGTTCAGCTCGAATATTGCTTTATTATAACCTGTTTCGGGTTCTTCAAGGGACATATTTACAATTAATATGATTTTCTTTCTGAAGTTATCAAATGCAATAACCTTATCAAACAGCATCAGGTCTACGTCTTTGAAATTTTCCGTATCATTTACATCGATGCGTACAGCCGGTTCGCTGTATCCTAAATAATCATAAGAAAAATATCCCACAAGACCTCCCGTAAAGGATGGCAGATAATCGAATTTGGGACTTTTATATTCAGATAGAATTTCTCTGATTTTTGCTGTCGGATCATCTGTTTCAATACTAAGACTTCCAATCCTCATTTTTCCGTTTGAACAGGTAATTTCAAGCTTCGGATCAAATCCCAGAAATGTGTATCGTCCCCATTTTTCACTGCCTGCCACCGATTCGAGAATATAACAGTGACGTGATACATTCTTTAAAATTCTCAATGCTTCAATCGGTGTGCATATGTCGGATAAAATTTCACAGCTTACCGGAAGAATATTATATTTTCCGCTCGAAGCAATTTCTTTAACTTTGGTTATGTTCGGTAAATAAACCATTTTAAAACCTCCCAACAAAAAATTCCTTTGATTTTCTGTCAAAGGAATTAAAATATAAAAAATCCCTGACAGAAATATACTATCTGTCAAGGACGAATAATCAATTATATCCGCGGTGCCACCTTGATTCATGGCATTACCATGCTCTTAGCAGAGTACCAACATACTCCCGACTTCTTACGCAAGCCTTACGTCAGTGCATTTAACACTGCCCTCAGCAGCCCATATTACTCAGAAAGCCTTTGTGGAACTCACACCGTAATCCACTCGCTCTGAAAGACCTTTTTCTGACTTTTTTCTGCTTCAGCGGTTTAGTAATTTTCAATTTTCTGTTATTATACTACCATAATCGGCATTTGTCAATACTTTTTTTCAAATTTTTCAGAATTTATAAAATATCTGTTACAATTCAATATTAAATAAATAAATTTTTATAATTAATATGAAAGAATTACTTGAAAAAAAACACAAAATAAGATATAATAATTACAATAAGCAATATAAATAACAGATTACTTGATTAAATTTATTACCGCCTTGGAACGGAGGATTATTATGACAGAAAATGAAAGAAGATTTGAGGAAATATATAAACAAAATATAACAAGAGAGGGTTCTGATTTGTTCTGGGAATATCTCACATCGGCAAATTCGGACTTTTTCAGATCCCCTGCCAGCGCCCGCTTTCACGGTTCATACGAAGGAGGGCTTTTGGAGCACAGCCTTAATGTTTATGACTGTCTTTGCGACTATTTAAGTCGCGAAAGAACAAAAGATGTATATAATATGGAATACAGTGATGAAACAATAGCCATTGTATCGCTTTTACATGATATATGCAAAATAAACTGTTATAAAAAGGGAACAAGAAATGTTAAGGACGACAACGGAGTATGGCATGCCGTTCCGACTTTTGAATTTGATGATAAAATGCCGTACGGTCACGGTGAAAAATCTGTGTATATTATTAACGGATATATGCGTCTTTCAAGAGAAGAGGCATTTGCCATAAGGTATCACATGGGATTTTCCGGTCAGGAGGATGCGCGAACCGTCGGAGCTGTTTTTGAAAAATATCCTCTTGCATATGCTTTGTCGGTTTCCGACATGGAAGCTACATATTTTGTAGACGGAAAATAGATGCTGTCAAATTTTAAGAAATTGTTACAAAATTTGTCTGATATTTAACAAATTTTGTCAGAACAAAAAATGATAAATTATTTGTTTACAAAATGGTAATAATTAAGAAAACCGCATGATTATGCGGTTTTTAAATGTTTTTTTGAAATAATTTTTGAAAATTAAAAAAAAATATCTAAAAAAGTTTGACAAAACAGATATTATGTAGTATAATAGATATGTAATATTTGAGTAACATAATTTTTAAATAGAATTAAAAGAAGGGAATTGACGCATTGATGAGTAATATTAAGCATACGATTGCCGGAATTGCGGCAGTTGTACTGATTGGATCATTGGTAGTGAGCCAGGCGGCAGAAATATCCTCTGTAAATGCAAATAAAATAACAGAAAAGTTTGACAGCTTTCTTGAGGTTTCAGATACAAAGGATGATGAAGTTTCAGATGTTGTATACATAGAGGATGAACCGCAAATAACGGAAGAACTTACAGATGAAGAAAAACAGGACGCTGAGCAAAGTGTTGAGCTTATTGACTACGGTAAAAACGAATTTGCTTACGCAAACAATGTTATTGAAATATCAAAACCGTTTGAACCGGTTTCGGGTTATGTTATAACCACAACCGGAGGATTGAATGTCAGAGCGGCTCAAAGTCTTGATTCCGAAATTCTTGACAGCCTTGAATACGGTCAGATGATTGATATAATAGACGAGACAGATGATTGGTATGTTATACCTTACGGCGAAGACGGTCAAGTCGGATATGTATTAAAAGAATATGTAACAACCTCCTATGACGAAGCAAAAAGAGTATTGCTTGAAAACGTAATGTACGAATCGGGTGTTGTTACGGTCGAAGGCGGTTCGCTTAATGTAAGAAGCGGCCCGGGAACCGAAAATACCGTAATTATAGATCAGATTGCAAACGGCGACTGCATTGTTGTCTTAAACCGTGTCGACGATGAATGGATGAAGGTTTATTACGGAAATAATTATGCTACCGGTTATGTGATGTCAAAGTATGTAAGCATTGGCGGAATGGTTGCAAGAGATAAGGTTGCCGAAAATCGTGTAGAAAGAATAAATGCCATTTCCGAGGACGGATTGTTTGTATTCAACGGTTCAAAACAGGTTGAATGTAAGAAGATGCCTACCGAGGATTCCAATGTAATAAATACATTTTCAAGCGGCGACAAATGCCTTATTGTAAGTCAGGGTTCGGAATGGACAAAGATAGCTTACGGTCCGTACAGAATTACAGGCTATGTTAAATCTAAATATGTAATGACTAAATCGGCATATGACGATATGATAGCAGAACGCGAAGCTAAGGCAGCCGCAGCACAAGCAGCAAAAAATAATAAAACCAACAATACCGCTGCAAAGACACCTGCGGCAACAAAATCAAAAACCGTCACAAAATCGGAAAGCAATTCAAATCCCGCTCCGAGCTCCAAGGGACAGGCTATTGTAAATGCCGCCGCAAAATATTTAGGAGTCAAATACGTTTACGGCGGTTCTTCTCCATCGGGCTTCGATTGTTCAGGTCTTGTGCAATATGCTTGCAAACAAGCCGGAATTTCTGTGAACAGAACCTCAAGAGCTCAATACAGTAATGGTGTTGCTGTTTCAAAGAGTAATCTTCAGGCGGGAGATTTGGTGTTCTTCTCCAAAGGAAACGGCATATCTCACGTTGGTATATACGCAGGAAACGGACAAGTTATACACTCACCCAGACCGGGTAAGACAGTTTGCTATATACCTCTGTCAACAATATGCGGATATTCAACATATGTCGGCGCAAGAAGAGTTTATTAATTAAATTTCTATAACGTAATAATATCAGAGTGCTTTAAATCAGGTATATATAAATTATCTGTTTAATGCACTCTTTTCTTTTTACTTATTGCTTGTAAAGCTTTTACTTTCGATTGTAATACATTTTCTGATTTAAAACTGTTTATTAATCCTGTATATTATTAATGTTTATATTGCAATTTATAAAAAAAATTTTATTTTAATAAAAAATATTGATTTAAAAGGAAAGGTATGGTATAATTATAAACGAACACCGGAAAATTTTCTTAATTTAATGACTGCTGAACAATTATGAAACGCAGCCGCACAGCGGCTTACAAGCGTTTCAGAATTGTTTTGGTGCAAGGATTTTGTGCATTTTTGCAAAAAATTCTTGCACCATGAATAAATATTTTGCTACCAAAATATTTATT
>JAXEIW010000190.1:0-6911 GCA_034101885.1 Clostridia bacterium
ATAAATATTTTGCTACCAAAATATTTATTTCAGCAGACTTTATCAATGCGAACTGTGTAAAATCTTTGATTTTACACGAAAAATTTTGACAATAGTCATAATTTTTCTAAATGCGATTGAAAATCGCATTTATTCAGTGAGCATTACATAATCGAATCGTTTTAATCTATATATCATTCAGCTATATCTTCATTCTTCATTTTTTCCGCATTTGTATTCTGATTTTCTGTTTGCATTGACAATGATTGTATTATCATGTTAAGTTTTTGTATCTCTTTTCTGTAGCTCATAATTTCATTTTTCAGCTGTTCAACACATTTTCTTAATTGCAATATTTCTTCCTGTCTTCTCATGTACTCATTTTCTTTTATTTCCTCCTCTTTCGAAAACGGATCGGCGTTTGTGAAAATTTTCAGAGTGTTATTATGGAAGCTTCCAAGATAATATCGGCAAATTGTACCATTAGAAATTACATACACAGACGGTCTTACTCCATTGGAAACATATTGCATCGGTTTTGAATTAAAGAATTTATTGTCATAATTTATATACTTTACAAAATCCCCGCTCTGCCACATAAGAACGGTTTGTTCACCGTTTCTCACGATTATAGGATATTCTGCCGTATCATCCTCCGCACAGATTTCTCCGTTTACACATATTCTGTTCCCGTTTTTGTATACAAAGTAATCCTTATTCTTTATGTTTATAAGATAGGGCATTTTTCCCTTTACTGTTTCATTGAATTTATTTGGCTTGCCGTCCGAAAAATCCTGAAAGCCCAAAACGCCCTCCGCATTGGAATAATAAACTTTTCTTCCGCTTACAAAAAAGCTGTCACAGCTCATTTTATCTATTGTATACGGCATTGCGTTATTTCCCAAAACACAGTGAACAAGAATATATTCCTGCTGATACTCGGCAGAATAAAAAAGATTCTGTCCTATGGGCGACAAACCTATCATAACTTTTTTTACGGAAATATCCTCTTTAACGGTGCATATTACATATTGATGCCATTCCTCGTTTTTGCAGCTCATATAAATAAATCGGTTGTCTTTTGTAACTGTTATAAGATGTATTGTTTCCTCTCTGTCTATGTAAACAAAAAACACATTGCTTCCATCTCTGCATATGCTTTTCGGCTCGGTCCAGCCCCCGGCTTTTTCATCAATTTCACAAATTCCCTCATAAGGCTTGTATATAAAAATTTTTTTCTTATCCTTTGTCTTAATTAAAAATTTATACATTATAACCCTCCGTTCCGCCGTGCCTCGGCTTCATAAACATTAATTTCAAAAATATATCTATCGTTAAAATATATGTTTTTTATATCTTACATATTCTGAAAAAATATTAAGGAAGTTCGGGAATATAAGTTGAATACGGTCATATAAAAATTATGTAATATTTCCAAAAGAAAATAAATAAAATAATAAAAAAAAGATAAGGAAGTCCATCTATGAAATTTTTAAAAAACAAAAGATTTAAGACAATTGTAATTACTAAGAAAAACGTACTTTTATTTGTATGCTCGGCTATTCTTATTTCTTTTATTATATTTGCCGCAGTGCGAAAGGATACTCAAATTCCTGCGGAACAATACACCTCATCAGAGGATTTTCATAATATAATTCTTTCCTCCGAACTTCATACAGACAGCGATATAAAAAGAAGCATAAAATCGGCGGTAAACAAACTGCTTGGTTTTGATTTAAGTAAACCCGAAACCATTCTGTCCGATTATTCTTCCGAATTTGATGAGTCGGATAAGAAGATAAATCCAGAAGATGTCGTTTATCCTCAGGCTCCGGAAAAATCTTCTGCACCTGTAGAAAGCGAACCGCCGAAAGCAGATGAAAAACCAATTCAAGAGGTTACGGTTTCAAAAGGTCTGTATGTTTCAAATTCGGCTGATATAGCGGTTGATCCGCAAGCGTTGGCTGCCGATAATTTATGTTTTTCTCTCGATTCGAACGAACCGCAAATTTTGATAGTACATACCCACACTACAGAAAGCTATACCGACAGCGGCAAAACAAAATACACTGTTACCGACAGTGACAGAAGCACGAATGAACAGGAAAATATAATTGCTGTCGGAAACGCTTTGTGCGAGGTTCTTGAGCAAAGAGGTATATCTGTTATTCACGATGCAACAGTACATGATTATCCGTCATACAATGGCGCATATAACCGCTCAAAAGCAACTGTTCTTGCGAACCTTGAAAAATATCCGACTATAAAAATAGTTTTGGACGTCCATCGTGACGGCATAGTCCGTTCCGACGGAACAAAAATAAAAGTGACAAGCGACATAAACGGTATAAAAACCGCACAGTGTATGTTTGTCGTAGGCTCAAACGCAGAACTGACGCACGACAAATGGAAAGAAAACATGAAGCTTGCCTGCAAGCTTCAAAATAAAGCAAATGAATTGTATCCGAATCTTATGCGTCCTATAAATCTTCGTGCCGAAAGATTCAATCAGCAGCTTTCCACAGGCGCATTAATTATAGAAATAGGCTCAAACGGAAACACTCTTGAAGAGGCCGTGACAGGCGCAAAATGTATGGGTGATGTTATTGCCTCTCTGTTCGGATTCTGATTTTTGGTAAAATTTGCTTGACGGGGACAAAGTAATACTGTATGTACTTTGTCCCCGAAAGACAAAAAATCAGACTTATTTTTCAAGTCAATACCCCTACGCCGCTTTGCAACTGCATACAATTCATAACGTGAAACAGAAGCAAGCAGGTTGCTCGAAGGACTGCCGCAGACGTATGTGTATACTTCAAGGCAGGCTTTCGAGATGAGATGCGCAGCTTATTTTTCACATTAATATTCTTATTTCTTTTATTACTCTGTCCTTTATAGGCCTGTCATCAGCATCCGTTTCGGTTTGGGCTATTTCATCAACATATTCCATTCCCTTTGTAACCTTTCCGAATGCTGCGTATTTACCGTTCAGAAACGGGTAATCGGCATGCATTATAAAAAACTGATTAGAACCGGAATTATAGTCCATTGCTCGAGCCATAGAAATCACACCTCTGTCATGAGGAATAAGATTCAGATACCCGTTTTCGATAAATTCACCGGGTATATTCTCCGCCTCGGCAAAAACTCCGTCTTCGTCACAAGCGCCGCCTTGAATCATAAAATCTTTTATTACTCTGTGAAAAATTTTCCCGTTGTATGCTCCCTCTTTCGCAAGCTTTACAAAATTCTCAACCGAAACAGGCGCAATGTCATTGTATAATTCAAGCTCAATTATGCCTCCGTTGTCAAGCTCAATTTCCGCTTTTGTTATGGCATTCTTTGTAAATGCATAATCGTAATACATATCATACATTTCCGTAAGCATTTCAGCGTATGGAGCACCATATTCTATGGCAGTTCCCTCGGTCACTTCTTTGTTTTTATCGTCATAATCAATAGTAACAGTTCTTTCGGTTTCGTCCCAGTCAACCTTTGCTCCCAACAATTCCGAAACGCATCTTATGGGAATCATGGTTCTGTCATTAATAATTTTGGGTGCAACATCCATTTTATAGCTTCCTGTCATAGCCGTACCGTCAATTTTAAATGCACCGTCTTTATTAATCCATAAAAGTACCATTTCCTCTCCGTCAAAAACAGCAACCGATTGTGATTGAGGAATCCAACCCACATCACAATTTAATGCATTTGCGACCGCCCTAACCGGAACAAGTGTTCTTCCTTCCTCAATAATAGGGGAGGTATCGGTATCAACCGCCACACCGTTCACGACTATTTTAATATCGTCATTATCGGCATAAGCGCTTACACCAACCGATGTTAAAGATATGATTCCCGCAACTAACAATACTTTTTTATTCATAATTATCTTCCTGCTTTCTTATTTTTTTCAAAAATGATTTTTTATTTTTATAGCCTACATTCAGCATATCGCAAACCGTTCCTCCAATATAGTCAAACCCTTCAAGAGTACCGAGATTTACTCTTTTAAGCGACTGTGAGTATACCAGCAACGGTATATATTCTCTTGTATGATCTGTTCCTTTATGACACGGATCGCATCCATGATCTGCCGTTATCATAAGGACATCATCGGCTCTCATCTTGTTTTTTATTTCTTCAAGTCTTAAATCAAAATAACTTATTGCGTCGGAATATCCCTTGCGGTCATTGCGGTGTCCGTAAAGCATATCGAAGTCCACAAGATTTACAAAACACAAGCCTTCAAAATCCTTGTCCGCAAGCTCGGAAAGCTTGTCGATACCTTCTTTATTGTTTTTTGTGGGGTTGGAAGAGGTTATACCCTTTCCGGCAAATATATCATTGATTTTCCCTACGGCAATAACTTCTTTCCCTGCTTTTTTTATGTAATCAAGAATTGTATCCTCCGGCGGTTCAAGGGAAAAATCATGTCTTTGAGGAAGTCTGTAAAATTCCTTCGGCTTACCCGAAAACGGTCTTGCTATAACTCTGCCCACAGCATTTTCACCTGTTAATAATTCTCTGGCAATTTTACAATATCTGTATAACTCATCAATCGGAACAATGCTGTCATGGGCGGCGATCTGAAAAACACTGTCTGCCGACGTATACACAATAAGACTGCCGGTTTTAAGATGTTCTTCTCCGTAATCATTTATTACCTCTGTTCCGGAATAAGGCTTATTGCATAAAATCTTTCTGCCGCATCTCTTTGAAAATTCCGAAATAATATTCTTTCCGAATCCGTTGGGATAGGTAGGGAACGGTTTTTTGGAAACAATACCGGCAATTTCCCAATGACCTGTTGTTGTATCTTTGCCCTTCGACAGCTCCAAAAGCCTTGCATATGATGCAATGGGCTTATCATACTTCTTTCCGGCTTCAACGCCGTCAATATTAAATAAGCCCATTTTCCTCATGTTTTCCGCCGAAAATGTACTGCACCCTGCAACCGATTTTATTGTATTTGCACCCTCGTCGCCGTAATTCCCCGCATCCGGCATATCGCCTATTCCAAAGCTGTCAAGAACAATCAGAAAAACACGTTTTATTATCATTTCTTAACCCTCCGTAAACTTTAAAACCCCCTATCAATACAGACGGGGGTTTTTGCTTGTAATTCGTTTAAGAATTATTTATTCATTTGATATAAAATCCATAATCCTTTTAAAAGGATACTGTCATCATATATTATATCGTGCCTGCAATGTTCAATAAGGCATCCGGCAAGACCTCCGGTTGCAAGAATCGCAGCCTTATATCCAAGCTCATCTTCAATTCTGTCAATCATTCCGTCAATCATTGCGGCATTTCCGAAAATCGCACCGCTTTGAAGACTCTCTACAGTGTTTTCTCCTATAACACTTTTTGGCGCTTCAAGCTTTACCGCAGTAAGAAGCGACGCACTGTCGAAAAGTGCATTCATACCGGTTTTAACTCCCGGAAAAATCGACACTCCTCTGAAATAGCCTTCTTTATCTATCACAGATATTGTCGTAGCAGTCCCCAAATCAAAAATAATCAAGGGTGGATTGTATTTATTTATTGCCGCAACAGCAACCACGGTAAGATCGTTTCCTATTTCTGAGTTGTCTATTTCATCAAACTTCAATCCATGATTCATATTTATGCTTACCTCAACGGGACGGCAGCCCGTAACGGTAAATATCGCATTTTTAATAATATTGGTAACCTGAGGCACTACAGAAGATATTATTGCGCCGTCGATTTTCAAAAGATCAACATCATATATGTCAAGTAAATTTTTTAAAACTACCGCATATTCTGCTTCCGTCTTATTCTTATCGGTAGAAAGCCGACATTCAAGAAATATATTTTCTTCTTCAATGCAGCCGACAACTATATTTGTATTTCCTACATCTAACGCCAAAATCATCTAAAACGTTTCCTTTCAACCAAATAAAACAGTCCAAAAGGTTGTTTTATTTTTGTTTTTTCCTTATATTCAAAAGCCTTACAATAACAGGGCTGATAACGATATTCAATCCCAATTCAAAAAGAAAATTTCCTCCCACAAGACCGAAAATCATGTACTGTGCCACATTACCGCCAAGACCTGCCGCTGTTGCCCAGCCCGAAACGGTATCCATAAAAAATACCAGACAGCCTAAAAGGAATACGCCCGTATTTACAGCCGGACACACAACTGCCGCAGCAATAACTGCCGCATAGCGGTTATACTTTTCAAGCAGTCTGTAGGTAAGTCCCGCAAGAAATCCGCAGGCAATTCCCTTAAGAAGTACCGTTATTATTGTTCCGGGAGCACTCACTGCAAGAAATGCGGCAGCGTCTCCGCTTATCAGAACAATTAAACCGAATACCAGTCCAAGCCATGCTCCGGCTCCTGCTCCGCAGGTTGCTGCACCAATAACAATCGGAATCAGCACCAATGAAATGGAGAAGGGACCAAACTTCACGAAAGAGCCCATAAACTGCAGAATGACTACAAGTGCAGTCATTATTGCACAAAGCACCAAGGTGTTGGTTGACATTTTGTTTGTTTTTACGTTATTCATTTTTATTACCTCCTGCTGCTGTTCTCTTGAGAGATACAGCGCTTATTCATACATATATTATAACAGATATAAATAAATAAGTCAATAAAAATTTTAAGACGATTTTGGATGATTTCGGACAAATTTCTTAACGGTGCAATTGACTTGCTCCCAACTGTATGTTATAATTATTTCTGAAAATAAATTGAATTTCTGTAGAGGGAGATGACGTATGCAATCATCCCGAGTTTGCCTGAAGAAAAGCTTTAAAATTTATATAATGCTCACTGAATAAATGCGATTTTCAATCGCATTTAGAAAAATTATGACTATTGTCAAAATTTTTCGTGTAAAATCAAAGATTTTACACAGTTCGCATTGATAAAGTCTGCTGAAATAAATATTTTGGTA
>JAXEIW010000191.1:0-3966 GCA_034101885.1 Clostridia bacterium
ACTACTTTTTTGACTTTAAAAATTCATCTATCTGTCTTTGCAACTCTGCCTCAACTTCACTGTTTCCGGCTGCTTCGATCTTCTTCATCCACTCATCATAAACCTGCTCCCAATTATCCAAACTTCCGCTGGTTAAGCTGGCCATGTATTCTCCCTTGATAGCATTAATCTGGTCAACCTTATCCGCAATAGCTGTTGTATCGGGTATGAATCCAATGAGTCTTGAACGCCATGTGCTTGAATTGACATCCTCCTGCCACCATTGTGAATAGCCTTCCGGTTCATTTTGAGTGTCATATGCAAGCGATGTGTTTCCGACAATCCACTTATAAATTCCGTATTTATCATTCATGGAACCTTGACCGGATTCATATGGAGTTTCAATTCTTGTATCGGAAATCTTATTATAGTGTTTCCCCTCAATTCCGAAGACCAAAAGATTATACAGCTCTCTGTCAGACTGCAAAAGATTTAAAACCTGCATGGCTTCTTCCTTATGTTTCGATGATGCCATAATACCTGTACCTGATGCTGCATTGTCTTTACTTATGTAATATTTTTCGGTTAACGGAATAAGCTCTATATCCATACCATAGCTCTTCTCAAGATTTTCTTCAAGCCACGGCGTATATTGTTCATCCCAAATTACAAATCCGTCCTTTTTCCCCTTCTGTTTGCTGTTATCGTTTGCGCTTAGGGAATCTTCTCTTATAAAGCCCTTCTTATACCATTGAGCATTTCTTTCATAATTTTTCTTTGCATCCTCCCGGCGGAAGCCATACATAACCTTACACTCCGGATCATCTATATCAATGTTGTAATTACCCAAAACACCTTCATACCCTTTTTCCGGTTTCCACTGATTAATACCCAAATACAATTCCCCATTATCTTTAAGCTTTTGCATATAATCTTCTAATATTTTATAAACATCATCAGTAATATGATTGCTTGAATACAAAGCTTTTTTTAGTGCTTCCTTATCAAGATATTTGTCTGCTTGTTCCTGTTGAAAAGCATATGAGTTAAAGGTTGAAAGCATCTGATATGACGGTATGCCATACTGCACTCCGTCAATCTTCATGTACTCCCACAGCCATTCCGGCAGTGCAGCCTTAACATCTGCCCCATATTTTTCCAACAGTTCATCCAAGGGAGCAAGTGTTCCGTTTTCAACCTCTGTTGGGAATGTCAGACCATACATATTAACAATATCTATCTGTTCGTCACTTGTTTGCATAAGCATAAACTGCTGTTTGTAGTCTGATATTGGAAATATTTCAAATTCAACATCAACATTAGGCAAATGCTCGTGCAGCTTTTCGTTAAATGCCATCCATACTTCGTCCGAGTCCTCCTGTTTTCCCGGTCCGATCATTATGTACTTTAATGTAACATTTTCCTGTGTATCATCACCTTCTTTCTTTTGCACGCATCCCGACATTGCCGAAACAACCGATACCGAAGCCAAAACAATAGATGCAATTTTTACTTTTTTCATTTTATCTCCTTCTTTCTTTTTTATTTCGGACAGCTTAAGCCGTCTGATTTACTTTTTAATTTTTGCCGATAATATAGCAAAATAATACAAATATAAAACCAAACAAGATATTTTTTGTCTATACCTTCATCTGCAATAGGTGTCGAGAAGCATCGCTTTTTCTTTATACAGTCAGCCTTTTACCGCACCTACTACCATACCCTTTGCAAAATACTTTTGGAAAAACGGGAATACCACAAGCATTGGTCCCGCGGCAAGCATAGCCATCGCATACCTCATGGTTTCTGTAGGCAAATCTTTGTCAGAAAGCATTGTCATTTCTCCGCTCAATTGTAAATTTTTAACATATTCCGCTTCTCTCAAAATTCTTTGCAAAAGATACTGTAAAGAATAAAGCTTTGAATCTCTTATATAAAGAAGCGATGTATTCCAGTCATTCCATTTTCCGACCAATGTCATAAATCCAAGTGAGGCAATAACAGGAGTTGAGAGCGGAAGAATAATTCTGAAAAATATCATTATTTCCTTAGCGCCGTCAATTTTTGCCGCCTCAACCAGTCCGTCCGGCAGTCCTTGGAAAAATGTTCTGAACACAATAACATTCCATGCACTCATTAGTCCCGGAAAAATATATATCCAAAACGAATTTCCGAGATGCAGATATTTTGTATTTAGAATATAAGCGGGAACAAGGCCTCCCGAAAACAGCATTGTTACAAAAATATATTTTGTTATTATTCCCCTGAGCTTAAAGTTTCTTCTTGACAAAGGATATGCCATAAGACTTTGTACAAGCGTTGCCAAAACAGTTCCCAACATTGCAAACGCAATCGTTACCTTATAGCTTTGCAGCAGTTGATACGGATTACGAAAACACAATTTGTAAGCGTCAAGACTGAATACTTTCGGCATTAGTGTATAACCGAACTCTTTTATCGCACTTTCGGATGAAAAGGAAATTGAAATCATAAGAATAAGCGGTAATATATATGTAAGGCTCAGTAATATAAGGAAAATGTGCAGTAAAATTCTTCCGATTGATATTTTTTTCATTTAACATTTCCTCCTTAAAACATACTTTTATCCGGATCAATTTTTTTAACGACCGCATTGCTCATAATAACAAGAATTGTTCCCGTTACAGACTGAAAAAGTCCTACCGCCGCAGTCCGTCCCATATTGGTTCCGTCTTGCAGCGCTCTGAATACATAGGTAGAAATTATATCGGTTGTAGGATATAACACTCCTATATTCATAGGCACCTGATAGAAAAGTCCGAAATCTCCTCCCACAAGTCCGCCTACTCCCATTATAAGATAAATGCAAATAATACTTCCCAGTTCCGGTATAATTATGTATCTTATCTCATCCTTTTGAGTAGCACCGTCAATTCTTGCAGCTTCAAACAGCGATTCGTCAATTCCCATCAGTGCCGCATAATATATGATGGTTTTCATTCCGACCGACTTCCATATCTGCACTATTGTTAATATGAACGGCCAATATCCCGGCTTACCATACCATTGTATGGAAACTTTCCCTCCTTTAAATATTGATAAAATATGATTCAATATTCCCGATGTAGGGTTAAGTATTGCATAAACAACATAGGCTACCAATACCATTGACATAAAATTCGGTAAAATCATTGTTGTCTGATAGTATTTTATTGCAGCTCTTTTCTGTACATTGTAAAGCATTACCGCAAATGCAATTGCAACAATATTATCTAAAAACAAAAATGTTATACTATAACCTAACGTGTTCCTCATAATTCTGAAAAAATCATTGGAGGTAAAAAAGAATTTGAAGTTATCAATTCCAACCCATTTGCTTGCAAAAATGCCGAGATTCGGATTAAAATTCTTAAACGCTATTATTATTCCGCCCATTGGTAAATAGCAGAAAATAAATGTAAGAATTATTCCCGGCAAAGCTAAAAATAAAAGCTCGAGATTTTCTTCAAATACTGCCTTATTAAATTTTTTTCTTTTTATACTTTTGTAAGTATCTGTTTCTGTTTTCCTCATAGCAATCTCCATTCATCACAAACTATAAATTTACTCTTAAAAATTTCCATTAATTTATAATTCACACCCCTATGTTCATTTTCTGTTAATATTTTACCATGTATTACACTAAGATTACAAGAGCAAAATTGTCCGAACAGGTCAAAATTGTCCGCAATTTTATATTCTGCGTTAATTTTTGTTATATTAATGGCTGCTGAACAATTATGAAACGCAGCCGCATTGCGGCTTACAAGCGTTTCAGAATTGTTTGGGTGTAAGGGTTTTGTGCATTTTTGCAAAAAATCCTTGCATCATGAATAAATATTTTGCTACCAAAATATTTATTTCAGCAGACTTTATCAATGCGAACTGTGTAAAATCTTTGATTTTACACGAAAAATTTTGACAATAGTCATAATTTTTCTAAATGCGATTGAAAATCGCATTTATTCA
>JAXEIW010000192.1:0-7492 GCA_034101885.1 Clostridia bacterium
AGATAAGCGGCGCATCTCGCCCTTTTTCGGAACTTGAAGTACACGTTTACAATGGCAAAACCTACGTTTTGCGTTGCATAAGTTCGAGTGACAAAATCAAAGATTTTGACTCTCACTTAAGTACGTCGGCGTTCTGAAAAAGAACGACCTGCTTGCGTCTCTTCCACGTTGGATTTGTGCCGCCGCATGGCGGCGGAATGGAGGATTAAAATGGGATTGAATGACACACCATCGGCAAACAGAGTACATATAGGTTTTTTCGGACGCAGAAACGCAGGAAAATCAAGCGTTGTCAACGCTGTTACAAATCAGGAAATTTCCGTGGTTTCAGATGTTTTGGGAACGACAACCGATCCTGTTCAAAAGGCAATGGAAATTTTGCCTATAGGCCCTGTTGTTATTATCGATACTCCCGGAATAGACGATGAGGGAGAATTGGGAGAACTGAGAGTAAAAAGAACAAAGCAGGTTTTAAACAAAACCGACGTAGCCGTTCTTGTTGTGGACGGTACGGAGGGGAAAAAGCAGTGTGATGAGGAATTAATTTCAATATTCAAGGAAAAGAATATTGATTATATTGTTGTATACAATAAATCGGATTTACATGAAGTAAAGACAACGAAAAAAAATGAAATTTGCGTGAGTGCCGCAAACAAAACAAATATCAATGAGCTTAAAGAAAAAATTGCGGAGTTTGCGGAAAAAGAAAATCCGGATGTTAAAATTATCGGCGATTTGATAGAAAAAGATGATGTTGTGATTATGGTAACACCGATAGATTCGGCAGCACCCAAGGGAAGAATGATTCTGCCTCAAATGCAGACGCTAAGAGATATTCTTGACGCCGACGGCTGTGCGGTGGTTGTTAAGGAAACGGAGCTTAAGAGTGCTTTGCAAAATCAAAAGAAAAAGCCTAAGCTTGTTGTGTGCGACAGTCAGGTTTTTGAATTTGTGGACAAACAAGTGCCTCAGGATATAGATCTTACCTCTTTTTCTATACTTTTTGCAAGATTTAAAGGAAATCTGAAAACTGTTGTTGAGGGTGCAAAGGCAATTGAAACTCTTAAGCCGGGAGATACAATTCTTATTTCCGAGGGCTGCACTCATCACAGACAATGCGATGATATAGGCACGGTAAAGATGCCGAGGTGGATAAGGGAATACACCGGTATAGATGATTTGAACTTTGAATTTACATCGGGACAGGGATTTACCGAGAATTTTGACAAATATAAAATGATAGTGCACTGCGGCGGCTGTATGCTAAATGAAAGGGAAATGAAATACAGACAAAGAACCGCCGTGGCTCATAATACGCCGATAACCAATTACGGAATTATGATAGCTTATATGAAGGGTATTTTGAAACGAAGTGTAAAAATGTTTCCGGAAATAAATTCTTTGTTATAAGACAGAACAGGTGTTTTATAAATAATTCGAGCATATTTTCAAATTATACTTACGATATTTGAAAATATGCTCTTTTTGCAGCGGAAAACCTGTTATTTGCATTGTAAAGCTTTTATGTTGCTATTATTAAAAAAATATTTTGTTATTTGAAACCTTTTTATTGAAATTGGGATATATATAGTTGTAAAGATTAAGTGCATTTGATTAATACACAGAGAGTTGGTATAAAATGGTTGATGAAAAAAAGCTTTTGCGGCAGCTTGTTAAAAGGCGGGAGCAGGCGATTGAAAGAGCTGTTGAAATATATACGCCGTATTTGAGTACGGTTTTATATAATATGGCAGGAAATCAACTTGCTGCCGAAGATGCCGAGGAGATTATTTCCGATGTGTTTGTGATGCTTTGGAAAAATGCGGAATACATAAACCTTGAAAAGGGAACGATACGTTCATATATTGCGGCAGCGGCAAGGAATATGGCTCTAAAGAGAATGAACAAAAGAAATTTATGCTGCACAGCCTTATGCAAATAGGTGGAAAGCTTTCAGCCGATGAGATGACAGAAATGGCAAAAGAACTTATGGCAAAATAATCAAATAATTCAAGTACAGTTGCTGCTGTCTTAAAATTTTGGACGTGTGAGAAATTATAGGGATTTTTCACACGTCCGTTTTTCGGTATGTTCATAATAGGAAGAAAATAAGTGTGCTTTGTTATAATTTCAATCTATAACTCATGATAATCTATATGTATTGGACAAAGAGAAAAAGTTATGCTATAATAATATACATAAAACATATCAAAATGGTATACATTAATTTTAAGGCCGCAGAGGGCGGCAGAACGGAGGACTAAAATGGCTGATAAAAATTACAAATTCGAAACATTACAATTACACGTTGGACAGGAAAAGGCAGATCCGGTGACAGACGCAAGGGCTGTGCCGATTTATGCGAGCACATCGTATGTGTTCCACGATTCACAGCACGCCGCAGACCGATTCGGACTTAAGGATGCGGGAAATATTTACGGCAGACTTACAAACCCGACACAGGATATATTTGAGCAAAGAATTGCAAAGCTTGAGGGCGGTGTTGCGGCGCTGGCGGTTGCGTCGGGTGCGGCTGCAATAAACTACACAATAAGCGCACTGGCAAAATCGGGAGAGCATATAGTTGCGTCAAAGACGATTTACGGAGGTACATATAATCTGCTTGCTCATACCTTACCTCTATCTTCGGGAATCACCGCAACCTTTGTAGATCCGTACAAGGAAAACGCATTTGAGGAAGCAATAAGAGAAAACACAAAAGCAATATTTATTGAAACACTGGGTAATCCCAATTCAAATATCATAGACATTGAAGCAGTTGCAAAGATTGCGCACAAGCATAATATTCCGCTGGTAGTTGACAATACCTTTGCAACACCGTATCTTGTAAGACCGATAGAATACGGAGCGGATATTGTAATACACAGTGCGACAAAGTTTATAGGCGGTCACGGAACGGCAATAGGAGGCGTTATTGTTGACAGCGGAAACTTTGACTGGAAGCAGTCGGGCAAGTATCCGTGGATTTCAGAGGCTAATCCGTCATATCACGGAATAAGCTTTGCCGATGCGGTAGGCCCTGCGGCATTTGTAACATATATCCGTGCGATACTTTTAAGAGATACCGGCTCAACCTTGTCACCGTTCCATGCTTTTATATTCCTGCAGGGACTTGAAACTCTTTCCTTAAGAGTTGAAAGACACGTTTTTAACGCACTGAAAATTGTTGAATATTTAAATAATCATCCGCAGGTTGAGGCGGTGCATCACCCGTCCCTGGAAAGCGAAGAAAGCAACGAGCTTTATAAAAAGTATTTCCCCAACGGCGGAGGATCTATATTTACCTTTGAAATAAAGGGTGATGATAAAAAGGCGCAGAAATTTATAGATAATCTTGAAATATTCTCGCTTTTGGCAAATGTTGCCGATGTTAAATCTCTTGTTATCCACCCGGCAAGCACAACCCATTCACAGCTCACGCCGGAAGAACTTGCGGATCAGGGAATTAAGCCGAATACTGTAAGATTGTCTGTGGGAATTGAAAATATAGATGACCTTATTGGAGCATTGGAGGACGCATTTAAGGCAATCCGATAACATGAAATTATGCATTTTAAAACAAAATAGCCGTAAAAGAAAGAAAAAACAAAAAAAATTTGTGTTTATTTACATATTGTAAAATGCTTTAAAATGTGATAAAATAATAACAAAGAGAAATAATTATTATCAGAAATTTTATCGGTGTAAAAGATAAGCATGTCGTTTCATTCCTTGCAATGGCGGTATGTCAGCTTCTCTTTTACACCTGTATTATTATGCTGCCGAAAGACAGCGGAACGGAGGAATAAAATGCATATGTTATTTGAACGAAAATTACCGAGTGCGGATGAGATTAAAACACAATTCCCGCTCAGCTCAAAACTTGCAGAAGAAAAGAAAATAAGAGATAAGGAGATAGCAGATGTATTTTATGGCAAAAGCGATAAATTTCTGCTGATAATAGGACCTTGTTCGGCAGACAATGCCGATTCTGTTATTGACTATACAACAAGGCTTGCAAAAATTCAAGAGGAAGTAAAGGATAAAATCTTAATTATTCCGAGAGTTTATACAAATAAGCCCCGTACAACCGGTGACGGATATAAAGGAATGGTTCATCAGCCCGATCCCAATGAAAAACCCGATATGGTAAAAGGTCTTACGGCAATAAGAGAATTACATTTAAAGGTAATTGAAGAAACAGGCTTGTTCTGTGCCGATGAAATGCTTTATCCGGAAAATTATATGTATCTTTCCGATTTGCTTTCATATGTTGCCATAGGAGCAAGATCGGTAGAAAATCAGCAGCACAGATTAACCGCCAGCGGAATGGATATTCCGGCAGGAATGAAAAATCCCACAAGCGGCGATTATTCGGTTATGATGAATTCAATTATTGCGGCGAGCCATGCGCATACCTTTATATACAGAGGATGGGAAGTGCAGACAGAGGGAAATCCTTTGGCACACGCAATTTTAAGAGGCTCCGTAAACAAGCACGGACAGTCTTTGCCAAACTACCATTACGAGGATTTAATAAGACTTTACAATATGTATGCTGAAAAGAAACCGGAAAATATGGCTGTTATCGTTGACGCAAATCATGCAAATTCAAACAAGCAGTATATTGAACAGATAAGAATCTGTAAGGAAGTTCTGCACAGTATGCGTCATTCGTCAGACATAAATAAGCTTGTTAAGGGCTTTATGATAGAAAGCTATATAGAGGACGGCGCACAGAAGATAGGCGACGGCGTATACGGAAAATCCATAACAGATCCGTGCCTCGGCTGGTTCAAGACGGAAAAATTGATTTTGGATATTGCGGATTTACTGTAATTATGTAAAATATGAATATTAAGGACTGAAGCATCCGATAAGACGGGAGCAAAAGATAGGTACAATATCAGGCTGCTTTCCGATTTGTCGGGCGGCAGTCCTTTTTGTGTAATATGTATCAACGGAGAGAATTTTATGAGGGGTATCGGAACGATTTGCAATTTTGCGGCAGTTGTAATTGCCGCTTTTATAGGAATGTTTTTGAAAAAAGGAATAAAGGAAAGTGTTCGTGAGGGAATAATGCATTCCTGCGGAGTTTCCACTATGTTTATAGGCGCTGCCGGAGCTTTGACGCAGCTTTTGAAAATAAACGGGGGACAATTGGATACTCAAAATTCAATGATGCTTGTTTTATCTATGGTGATAGGCACGTCATTGGGAGAGCTGGTTGATATTGAAGAAAAAATGAACAGAGTCGGGGAAAAGTTTAAGAGTCTTTTCAAAAATAAAAGTGACAGCAGTTTTGTTGAAGGCTTTGTTACCGCAACTCTTGTTATCTGCGTGGGAGCAATGGCTATATTGGGACCTATATATGATGCGGTTTTGGGGGACGCCTCAATGCTTTTTGTTAAATCAACCCTCGACTTTGTTATTATTCTCGTGTTTGCGGCGCTTTACGGTGTCGGAGTTATGTTCTCGGCTGTTCCGCTTTTGCTGTATCAGGGATTAATCACGATTTTGGCGGTGTTCATAGAGCCGTATCTGACAGATACGATGGTGGCAGGCATTTCCGCCGTCGGTTCGGTTATTGTGTTTTGCGTGGGGGTTAATATTGCTTTCGGTAAAAAGTTTCGTGTGGGAAATATGCTTTTTGCCATGTTTTTGCCTGTTTTATATGAATTGATATTAAAGCTGTTTTAAATTAGGCTTGTGAAAGGATTGGGTAATTATGTCGGATAAAAAACAAAATACTTCCTGTGATTTATGTTTATATTATGAATATGATGAGGAATATGAGTGTTATGTATGCTCAATGAATCTTGACGAGGATGAAATGTACAGATTTTTGAATAATTCCTTTAAAAACTGCCCCTATTATAAAAACGGAGATGAATATTCCGTTGTAAGAAAACAAAATTAACGGTAGGAAAAATTTCCGATGATTTGGATTTATGTATCTGTCATTTATTGATGACGGGGCATTTTTTTGTCGCTTTTTAAATAAATATCCCGAATAAAGAGCGGATAAAAGCTTTATATTATGTCGGTATTTACAAAACAATGCCGGTTGGCTTGACACATTTATAATAGAGTGGTATAATTTGTATGAAAAGTATGAAAAGTATGATTTTGTGCAAGGTGAAGTTTGAATAAAATCGCCCATCTCACCACTTTTTGCTCGGGGCGGTACACTCGTACAGCACCGCTCGCTGCAAAGCGGCGACCTGAACGATTTTCTTTCAAACTTAAATTTTGTGAAAGGATTTAATGGTCATAAGTTTGAATAAAAATGCCCATCTTGCACGTCTGTGCGGACGCGCAATCAGAACAATTTTCTTTCAAACTTGGTTTTGCAAAAGGAGTTGATGGTTATAAAAATGCCTAAAGGAAAACATATTTTAAGCCTGCCTAAGGATAAATATATATTCGGCACCGCAAAGGTGGGGGAAAAGGGGCAGATTGTAATACCTAAGGAGGCAAGAGTTATTTTTGATATTAAGCCGGGGGATAATCTCTTAATTTTAGGCGATGAAAAAAGCGGCATAGTTATAACGAAAACAGATGTTATAAATGAAGTTGCAAATAAAATACTTGATGATGTGAAGGAGTAAGCAATTTAAATGAGTATGTTTGAAATTTATGAAAAAATGGGAATATGCAAAGAGGTATATGAGTTCGGCGAGAATGTTTTGAAAAATCTCAAGGACAGATTTGAAGAAATCGACCAAAACACCGAATATAACCAATTAAAGGTTATTCATGCAATGCAGAAAAACAGAGTGAGCGCCGAAAATTTTATGGCAACGACAGGCTACGGATATAACGATGAGGGAAGAGATAATCTCGAAAGAGTTTATGCCGATTGCTTTCATACCGAGGCGGCATTGGTAAGACCGCAGATAACCTGCGGAACCCACGCCCTTGCGGTAGCTTTAAGCGCAAATTTAAGACCGGGGGACGAGCTTTTGTCACCTGTGGGAAAGCCCTATGATACCTTGGAGGAGGTTATAGGAATAAGAGAATCAATAGGCTCTTTGAAGGAATACGGGGTTGTATATCGTCAGGTAGACCTTTTGGAGGACGATTCGTTTGATTATGAAGGAATAAGAAAAGCCATAAACGATAAAACAAAGCTTGTCACCATTCAGCGTTCAAAGGGTTATCAGACCAGAGAAACCTTTTCGGTGAAAAAAATCGGTGAATTAATAAAGTTTGTAAAGTCTGTTAAGCCGGATGTTATATGCATGGTTGATAATTGCTACGGCGAGTTTGTTGAAACCATAGAGCCTTCCGATGTGGGTGCGGATATGATTGTCGGTTCGCTTATAAAAAATCCCGGCGGCGGATTAGCTCCCATAGGAGGATATATCTGCGGAACAAAAGAGTGCGTCGAACAATGCGCATATCGTTTGTCAGCACCGGGACTCGGTCAGGAGGTGGGCGCAAATCTCGGTATTATTCAATCTATGTATCAGGGATTTTTCCTTGCTCC